>CAZAPQ010000082.1:0-10586 GCA_964487415.1 uncultured Candidatus Bathyarchaeia archaeon
TTGTGCTGCATTCTATAAGCGTTGCCGTCTTATTGATTTCCTCCTGCATTGCAGTTATCGTATTAGCAAAGTTTTCGGTCATCCTCTGCATAGACTCTTGATTTGCCATGATGCCAGCAGGTATGGAAACCATAATTGCAATAGAGAAACCCAGAGCGATAACCACTAAAAAAGTCCGAACCTTTCTCCTCGAAATGTTTTTCGCAGCCCTCGTTAAAGCACCCAAATCTTTCACCATTCGAAAAACGCTAACTTTTTCGACTCCATATAAGAGTTTTTCAGAATTGATCCAAAATCAGCTAACAACGCCCATTATTATTTGGAACCTGTTATGTAAATCGCTTTGTAATCTTTGTGGCATGTCCTGCCATGTTTGGGGAAATCGTGAAACTATAATAGCTTTAGAGAAACTCAGCGCAATGGGTCATCAAAATTTTCCTTTATTTTCCTTCGCGAAACATTTTTAGCGTTCTTGTTAAAAACACCAAAAGCTTTAACCCCCTCTAAATGTGCTCTAAGCTTTAAATGGCATCGTAGGGAATATTAAATTCTCAGAATTACCTCCAAATCTATCCGCCTACGTTTAAATTGAAAATGAATGGAGTTAGTAATAGTAGATGGCCATTATCAATGTAGTAACGGTGGAAATAGTATCTGTATTGCCTACGCTAATTTCTACTAGGGCAGGTAAAACTGGAAAAGCTGCCGCACCATTTGTCCCAACGGTTATACAATTTTGATAATAAACTTCATGATAGGTGTATGATAGTTTGACATATGTTGTATTGCTTGATGATTGAACATAAACGGTTATGTATCCGGCGAATGGCAGCACATCGTTCCATATGATTGTACTGGATTTTGCGTCTTGATCTATACTGGTGTTCACTAGTGGCGCGGAGATATTTAAATAGAGACAATTGTATAAAGAAAGAATTGTCGAGTTCAGCCAGTTTATCTGGGAATCTTTGGATGCAAGAGTGTTTTGAAGGGCTGAAATTTGCGAATTCAACGAAGAAATCGCATAATCCTTTTCGGTTAACTGGGAATTCAGCGAAGAAATCGTTTCATCTTTTTTGGCTACTTGAAAATTCAATTCATTTATTGTTGAAATATAGAATGCAAGTGTGCTAACTAAGCCTGCTAGAAGCGCCATGCAGATTACAGCCATCGCAACAATAACCTTTCTACTATGGCCTTTCTCTTCACATGGTTTTCCATAACTATTTCGCCGTGCAGCACCTTCAATCCTCTAGGAATAAAAAGCTTTTTCAGAATTTATTCAGATTCCAGAATCTATTCATGTTCTAGAGATCTTCAATATCGAATTGATTTCCTTCAAGGGTCATTGTGGTAAATCTAGTGAGGAAATGGTGCACTAACGGTCTACCACAAGCGCGATGCAACATCTTTTTATAATTAATACATGTGGAAACTTTGTCTGTTTCTTTATTCTGAAGTGATGAGGGGTCAGTAATTTTGTTTCACTTTGCGGTTAATGAATAACGATCTTGATTAAAATTTCAAAATTTTCCCTCACATTTTCAATTTTCCAAAAATGCCAAAAGCCATATCAAAAACCGTTGGGTTCGTTTCATGTGAACCGCGTTTAAAAGCTTGATAAATTATACTTTATTAGAGTCTCGCCAATAATGTGCAGTCGTTAAGCATGTAACTCTCAAGGAGGTTCCTCAATTTTCTATAGAAAAAGAGGATGATTGGGAAAGCATGTTTTACGGTTTTTCAATAACGGTTCTTGTTAGGATTTCTATTCTTGTCACTTTACCCTGTTCCAGATCCACCCACACAATAGCGCGGCCAGTTGTGCCTTTCTGCAAAATTAGAATGGCGCTTGTCGCCTTTGTGACGACGGTGCCGTCTTCCTCAACTACGGTTTTAATAATTGGCTTTACCGCCGTAACATTGTATCCTTCGTTTAGCAGGTTCTGCACGTCAGAATCTTTTTTGGCGATGTTGATTACCTTCTCCTTAAATTCTTCGCTAACTTCGATAGGTCCATAGAATCCACGTCCACGCATTCCATGGAACATGCCTCGCATTCTAAAACTGAAGTTTCCGGCTGGCCACGGGAGTTCCCAGCATTGCATGTTGCTAGGCGTTGTTTGGCCATCAGATGCGATCAGCGTGGTTACAGGTGCTGTTTCCAAAACAACTGTGTTTTTTACAGGGCTATACGCATACGCGTTCAAAGCGACTCCGCTTATGATTGCCACCACAGCCAAGACAGATAGGATTAAAACTTTCTTCCTGTCTATTTAGCTCACCTCCATTTTCAAGTTAAGGCGCACACTTGCTGGGTATAAAAGGGTTTTTCAGAATTGATCCAAAATCTGTATAGTAGGACGAAATTCAAAATTGGACGTTAAAAAGTCGTCCTTTACATTTTCTAAGCGTAATATGGGATCCCTTTTATGAGCAAGCTTCCTTATATGCCGCGAACCAGATCACCCTGTAGGCGCTTTACTGGGGAGAAATGTGGGAATCAAGTCAAAGCTTCAAAATTAAACCCAAATTTTGGTTTGCATAAAAGTGCTAGAACATGCTTGCTTGATGATCCGCGACATATTTAATACTCGAAGCTTATAACTCAAGTTTATCAAAATCTCCAGTTGTGCGGGGCCGTTGAAATGGCTGCTGCCAAGCGTTCACTAAAATACCTTCTCGGCTGGTTGATAGCGGGAACTAGGGGAGGCTTAACACGGGCGAAAATAATTATGGCGCTAAAAGAGGCCCCGCAGAATGCAAATCAGCTGGCGATTCGGCTTAAAATGGACTATAGAACAATAAGGCATCATCTTGAAATCCTAGAGAAAAACAAGTTAATTGTGTCCGCAGGTGAAGCATATGGCACAACTTATTTTTTGTCTCCGGTCATGGAGGAGAACTACCCCTTGTTTGAGGAAATTGTGAAGAGAATTTGGAAAAAGTAGAAAAGGAGGGAAAATAAATGAACCAGCAAATGAACCAGCAAATAGAACAGAAATCGCGAACGTGGCTGTTGCTGATATTGCTGCTGATTTTGGCAGTGACCGCCATATTAGCGGCTACATGGGCAGCCTTAACTTTCTGGTATCCACGCTTCCCATGGCGGCTGCGTGAAAGGCCTCCATATATTCCAGGAGACATAGAATTCTTCTATATAGCAAAGACGGTGGTATCAACAATTAATATAGTCCTTTTGGCCTCCTTGTTAATTATATATGCTAACATTTACGTAAAAACAAGGGCGGAGTTCACAATTGGACTAATGATATTCTCGGCGGCTTTGCTCCTTTACGCCATTGCCTCGAACCCCATAGTAATATCCATCTTCGGCTTCAGAATGTTTGGCCTAGGACCATTCGCACTGCTTCCAGACCTATTCACGTTCGCGGCGCTTATGGCTCTATTATACTTAAGCATAAGGTACTAGCTATCCAATTCAGCCCGACATGGATTAGGTCCTGGCTTTTAAATAAGGCTTTATGGAAATTTAATAAACCGATATGCGTGAAGCCTTACATGTATGGGGAGGCAGAATCCAAGATATGCCAATTGTTCATGTTAATGTATGGAAGGGATTTTCAGACGAGGCTAAAAGAAAGGTTATAGAGGGCATAACCAAAGTATTCACTGAAATGGGCATTCCAGCCGAGGCTGTTGAAGTTGTAATCCACGAAATTCCAATGGAAAATTGGGGAATCGGCGGAGAGCAGGCCAGTAAAAAATTTAAACATGCAAAAACGCCGTGAAAGATGGGCATCTTAAATTTGAAAGCCTAGAATTCCTTCGATGTTGCCTAGAGATTAATATCAATTGCGCGTCTATTTCGCACAGGAAAGCTTTCCCTTCAATAAGGGTTGATAAAGATAAAATTACTTTCAGGCACCATCAAATTTAAAGCAAAGTTTTTAAGCATTAGGTATCTAACCAGATTTTAGATATAAAGTATTTTAGCCCTTAGGGCAGGTGGGGGGAACCCATATGCCCAAGAAGGGAAAGAAGAAGGCTGAAGAGAAAGCTGAACAACAGAAGACCGAAGAAAGTAAGAAGGCATGAAGCAATAAAACCGCTTATAACATAACAATAATCCACCGTTTTTATTTTCTCATGTCTTGCTCTAAACATTGTATTATAATGCCCATATACTCTTAAAGCATTTTAGGCATAGTTTCCTTTGCCTTTTAGCAGCGACTAGTAGGATATGGCCTGTCTTGTTGGGAAGTTTTTGCGTAGACTTTTTATTTTGGTAATACTTTTTCGTTATGAGGTATTACCATGATTCCCGCGATGGCTAAATATATGCTTTCCAAAAGTTTCTCCAAGATTAGCTTCACTTTTAAAGCTTTGGATTGGTCAGACTTAGATAGTTGGAATTCGGGGTTTGGATTATATTTACATGTGCCCTTTTGTAGGATATTTTGTTCTTTTTGTCCTTTCTATAAAGTTCTCTATGATGAAAATTTGAAGAGGAAATATTTAGCTGCGGTGAAAAGTGAGGTTAAAATGCGTGGATTGAAGGGGCGTTCAAGCTGGCTTTACATTGGAGGCGGGACGCCAAACCTTTTAAAGGCTGAAGAAATATGTGAACTTTTGTTTTTCCTAAGGGAGTTTGTGGGTGTTAAGGATGTGGGAATGGAGGGAAACCCATTTGAGTTTACACCAGAATACCTTGAAAAAATAGCGGACGCGGGAGTCACCAAAATAAGCATGGGAGTTGAAACTTTTCAATCTAATACCCTTAAAGCTGTAAAGAGGGCTAAGGCCAATGAGCGCTTAATGGGAAAAATTGTATGTGAAGCTAAGAGCCTTGGAATTTCAGTTAATGTTGATTTAATGGTCGGGTTGCCGCAGCAGACATTTGAAGGATGCCTAAAAGACGTGGAGACTATTATAAGCATAGAGCCAGACCAAGTGACTATATATCCTTACCTTAAAATTCCAGGCGCTTTGGCAGATCTGAGCATGGACTCACTGGGCATGTTTAGGATTATTGAAAGCGCATGGAACGTTTTTAAAGAAAATGGATATAGACGAGACAGCATATGGGTGTTTTCCAAAAGCAATCAAATATATGATTCAGCAAAAGATGAGCTGGTATGCGATTATTTTGGCTTAGGTCCAGCTGCCTTTAGCACATATGGGAGCGTTCAAACAGTCAACCCGCCAATCGAACTTTACCTCCAAATGATCAAAAGTGACAAAAGGCTGGCATTTCACACCGAACTTGATGAAAAGGCTAAAATCTGGAGAACATTCGCCCACGAACTTTACAAGCTGCAGCTAGACCCAACCGTATGCAGTAAACTACCTTTAAACATGAAAATGATGCTCCAAATTTTAAGAACAACAGGATACATTAAAGGCTTCGCCGTAACGGACAAAGGTAGATACCTTATCCATGAAATCACAAAAACAGTGGTTGAAACACTTCCATTCCCGCTAAGCAACCCAAAGCGTGTCGAAAACTATAACAAATACGTAGAGAACTTAAAGAAAGTAAACGCCTCAAATGCTTAGTTATGTTTTCTGTTAAAGAATGTGGCTTTTAACCCGAGGCTTCACGTATGCCAAAAGACGGCATGCATATTTTAGAAAACGCAAATAAGAAAGATTACATAGAAAAGTATGCGAGGTCCCTTGAAAAATGCGGGGTTGCCCTAGCCTGGTAGGGGGCAGGCCTGCTAAGCCTGTGGTCCGTTTGGGCCGCGCGGGTTCAAATCCCGCACCCCGCGCCAACTCAGAACATGCTGCTCAAAACCTCTATATGTCTCATGAAATCCTCTGAGAGAAATTTGGGCAAAAAGTTTGATTAATGGGAAACGGAAAAGTTTCATTTTAATTTAGGACGGCTTAGGTTTACTGCTGAACGCTCCCATTCAATTTGAGATTGACGAAGGCAAGGCTGTTAATATCGCCAAAATTTTGTTAAACCTGATAAGGCAGAGGCATTGGCTTGTTTCTATGCCTGAATATCAGCTGCCCAGGAATCTTCAAGCTGGCACTCGCGAGCATGCCCTTTACTTGACTTATATCATCTCGATTGATTATATGACTGATGCTGAAAAACTTTGGAGCAGAGCCAGAAGCACGTGTGAGCTTTATCCTGAAAGGTTCACTCCTGAAAAGGTTTTGGCTGTCAGCGAAAAAACATTAGAAGTTTTTGTGCGAAGGCTCGGCGCAAGGTTCGCCCCTTCAGCGGCTAAAACATGGAAGAGAATATCACAAATTCTCATGGAAAAGTATGAGGGAGACCCAAGAAACATAACAGACCAGCCATTAACAATTGAAGAAATAAAAAAGAGGCTTCAGGATTTCCCCTATTTAAGAGGAGCCAAACTTGCAAATTTCTATATCCGAGCCATGGGAGAAACAGGCCTTTTTAAAGTTAAAGATTTAGAAGAGCTTGACATCCCAGTTGATAAGCAGATAGTCCGCTTTACAATATACACTGGCGTTTTAAAACTTAGAAGCGGCAAGTTTCAGGGATGTGCCAACGACGATCCACTCCGAAGCCTTATTCAAGAGGCTTGGAGAAAAGCCGCCAAAACTATTGGTACAGCTCCGTGGAGGCTTGACGAACCCATGTGGAACATAGGCTCAAAACTGTGCACATTCAGAAAGTGTGGTCAATGTCCCGTAAATGTATATTGCGATAAAACGAAGGGAGTAGCCTTTCGAGATAACTTCTTAATATGGGAGCCGCGGCATAATATCCTCAAATGAAATTACCGTGTTTTAAAAACTTTGGACATTTATCGTTGAAAGTTTCTAAATGATTATCGAGGATGGATTCTACGCATTCGTTTACTATGGGCGATAGCCAAAATGGACCAGCCGAACGCTTAGCTGCGATTTTAAGCTATTGTGTAGTCTCCGCTATTCTATTTAGCTGTTCTTATAATTCTCCAAGCTTGTATGCTATCCAAGGATCCTCCCCTGTTTCTTTGTATCTTTTCATTAAAGTTTCTTCGGCTAGTTCATATTGCTGTTTCCTAACAAACTCCTCAGCCTTTCCTACATACGTTGAATTATAAAATTTCCATATAGGCGCTAATATGTGGGCAACTTTGTTACATATCAGCGCAAGCTTTTCAACAACAACCCTGAAGTCTTCTTTATTAACGAAAAATCTTTAAAAGCCTCATCCCAATTGGCGTTCCGCGTAACTATCTTTACATAATCATTAAAGTCAACATACCAAATTGGATGTAAATTATAAGGAATATACTAACCTCCGTTCTTCATTCCTCTTCCTATCTTCAGCATTTTCCCAAACATCTCCAAGAATTCTCTCCCTCCACCAATTCTTGCTTACCTTAGATAGTTGCATGATGATGAATTGCCTAAGAGTTTTCTCCAAAATATAAAGCCTAACATATTCATTTACGGGAATCTCCTCAGCCACTGAAACATGACGCTCCAACCAAAACTATAAAGAGAGATGATTAGAATTAAAACTATTTTTTCTGGTAATGGTTATCCTTTTGCTTGGTGGCGGCTTTCTGCTATGGATTTGGCAGCTTCTATTATTTGTTCAGCCTGTTCCTTTTTCAGTTTGTGTCTTTTTTCGCCCAGTTCTTTGATGGCTGCTTCTACGTCTGAAAATTCAATATAACCCATTCTTAGACTTTCTAATAGCACAGTCCATGCGTTCCAAGTTTTGAGTCCAAACATTTTTGCCAGGCTGGAGAGGGCCTTTTCATCAACCAAAATTTCTGCCTTTTCCTCTCTTGCAAAAAGGAGTGTTTCAGCATCTGTTCTGGAGATGCCTTCGCCCTCAGCCAAACCTTTGGAGGCTGAAGCTAAATGTTTTGAAAGTTCTTTGACCATAATCCAGCCTTCTTCTATGGCTTTATTGATTATTTGAGCGTCGGCATGGCCGAGCCTGATGCCCTCGTTAACGGCTTCCCGTTTAACGTTTGGAGTTATTATCACTTTTTCGAAAAGTTTCTTCAATAGGTGAGGCTTGTTTATTTGGGCTAAATGGATAAGCGGGCCTGCATCTGAAACAGCGATTGGCAAGGCTTAATCTCCATATTTTGCCTTCATGTATTCGCGTATGCCCTCAGAATCCCAGTTAACTGGAACGCCTTCCCTCTCCAAGATTTCAAGAAACTCACGCAGCGAAATCCCTAAAATTTCAGCAGCCCGCCCAGCAGTCAACTTCCCCCTCCGATAGAGATCAGCAACTCTTCTGCGTAGTCCATCCTCAATAAACTCCTTAATGAGAGTTGAACGGTCAACATCCTCAATACGCCTTAAGGCTTCAATCCTTTCCAAGTTACGCTTTGAAAGGCGAACAGTGATCACGGCGCTTTTCTCAGTCATGTTTATCCCAAATATATGAATACAATGTAATACATAAGCCTACCTTATTTTCCAAGACCTAATTAACAATAAAATTTTGAAGTTTAGGAAATGGTTAGCAACTTCAACATACTACGTCTTAAATAGCGGGAGGAGGACTGCTCCAGCCCTGATCTTAACGTGTTTAATTTAATGCGGTTGTTTTCCTTATACATTAAAAGGTCTCGAATTTTCTAAAGTTGTAGCAAAAATGCCTATTAATTTTCTCCAGCCTCAAAGAGCCAACTGCTAAGCCTGTGGTCTGTTTGGGCCGCGTGGATTTGTGTTAGGTCCTATTTATGGTTGTGTCTTGGGCGGTTTTTCAGGCCCTTTTATGCCTCTTTCTGGATGGTAGATGGTTTAAAGGGTTTTATGTTTATAAATGATACAGCCTAACTTATTGTGGTTTTGCATATGCGTATGCAGGATTGGAGGAGGCTTAAACCCGAAGAAAGGGTGGATTTGGCTGTTAACATGAGTGATGTTTGTATTCGGGTTTGCGCTGAAGGTGTTAGGGCGCAATATCCAAACATAGACGAGGAAAGGCTTATCGAGCTTGTGAGGGAACGCCTCATGTTTGAGAAGAACCTGCGGAGAAGGAGCCTAAACCTTGGATAGTTTTGAGGGTTTTCTTAGACGGATTGTTAAAAGCTTTAATGCGGCTGGTTTAGATTACATGTTTACCGGGGCTTTGGCTGTAAGCTATTATGGGCGGGCGCGCACCCGTGGACGTTGACGTTGTTGTTGCTGTTGGCGGTGATGGCTGGCGGGAACGCTTTCTTTCAACCTTGCGGGCGGCTGGCCTGGTGGTTGAGGAGAAAACGCTAGATGACGCTTTGAAAAGCGGCTATAACGTATCCACTTTCAGGGACAGCAAGTCGCCCATAACAGTAGACATAATTCTTTCGCGGGAGAAACTGGCCAAAAAACGGGGCAAGGTTTTGGATTTACCAACATATTTCCAAAAGCCCGAAGACCTTGTTTTGTCTAAGCTTCGCATGATTGAGGCTACTGAGCCGCGGGAAAGGGCGCAGAAAGACATTGACGACGTAAAAGCCATACTGAAATTTGCAAGGGTTGATTTGGAGAAGGTTAGGCGCAAAGCCGAGAAAGATGGCACACTTCGAATTCTAGAAAGCATACTGTCACAGCAAGGTTAGAGATGTTTGTTAAGCGTAGCAAGGAAGCAAGCGGTATTGGGAGGCTTATTCCTATAAAGGATTTGAGGTTGTTGAAAAGGCGGCTGTTTATGGGTTTTCGTTTATCCATATGGTTTGGTTTAAGCCTCTAAAGTGTTCGTCGCCTGTGATGAGTTTTGCGTTTAGGGTTTTTGCTGTTGCCATTATTATGGCGTCGAAGAGGCTTGTAGCTTTTAGGTTTTCTTTTTTGGCTTTTTCCGTTAGTTGCATGTAACATTTTGCTGATTCAATGGCTAGTTGGGGGTTTATGGGAATTATTTCTGTGGTTTCCTCTATTGTTTTTAGGCGGTGGTTTATGGTTTGTTCTTTTGCGCCTTCGCGGAGGTATTTGCGGGCTATTTCCGCTAGTACAATGTCTGGGGTGTAGGCTTCCTCTGCCTCTTGTATTGCTTTTTTGGCTTTTTCGCCTTTGAGGCTGCCTATAAAGATTTCAATCCAAGCATAGGAGTCGACCACTACAGATTTCGCTGCTGTTTTCACCGCGGTCTTCCTCCGTGAAGGGCTTTATTTTCCCCTCGTCAATGCCGAAGGCTTCGTTTAGCCTTTCTCTGCGTTGTTGTTTTATGAAAAGCCTTATTGTTTCATCTAGGGTTTTGGCGCCGAGCTTCTGCTGAAGCTTCATTAACATTTTAAGGGTGGATTTAGAAACCCTTATAGTGGTTGTTTCGCTCATATTCTTCGCCTATACAAGTATACAATATACATGCATATAAAAATACTCATAAACAGTTTCTACAAAAGCAGCCACCTAGAAAACTTCACGCCGAAGACTGTCAAGAGGGCGTTTAGGCTCTTTCTACTACTGTGCATTAACTGTGCTGCACTTATTCCTAACATGAATCCTGCGTAATGGATGAGGATGTTTATGTTGGTTTATTGGACATTACATGTCACTTTGTAAATTTTGTTTTTGGAATTTAAGGTTTGACTATCGTGAAAAATACCAAAATTACTTCAATTATAACTGCAAAAGAACTTAAAATTTCCAAAATCTTAGAGAGACTGAGTTCTCTTTTCGCTTCTTCACTTATATTTGGG
>CAZAPQ010000083.1:0-2329 GCA_964487415.1 uncultured Candidatus Bathyarchaeia archaeon
GGTTAGTATTATGGGAGAATCTTGGCGCGAACCTTATCATATAACAATAGAAGTTGAAAACAAGAATTGCAAAGTGCTTAAAACGCTAGTCTCCTATGGCCTTAAGCAAGTTAGCGTTTTAGATATTAGGGGGTCTGACAAGGGCTCCGTTAAACATTTAATCCTATTAAGTCCCTCGCAGGATAGGCAAGTACCGCGGAAATCAGTTCTAAAACGAGTAAAATCGGGGTCGCAGCAGCATTTATGGTTTGAAAGTGAAGGTTGCGATGTCTGTAATACAATTCTAGCTTATGGCGCCTTCCTTTTGTCTGGGAAAAACGTTGATTCATCCACTCTTTTATACAGTTTTATCGCGCCCGATTTTGAATCCTACCGGAAGATAATTATAGATTTGGAAAATATGGGTTACCTCGTTAACGTCAAGAGAATTGGGAAATTTGAGCATAAAAGGGGAATCCTAACCGAGAGGCAGGAGCAGCTGCTATGGCTTGCACTAAAGTCAGGATTCTTCGACTTTCCGCGTAGAATAGATGTTAAAGAACTTGCGGCTAAAATAGGCATTAAGCCATCAACCTTTTCTGAAACCTGTCGTAGAGCCCTCAGAAGGCTTGTTGAACACTATTTTGAAAGTTAAAAACCCTAACCTTTTAGGGACAATCATTATGCATGTTCGCCGAATTATAGCATGTTTGGTGAAGATAAATGACCTCGGTTCAAATGTTTTGTTATCAATGTGAACAAACCGCAAAGGGAAAAGGCTGCACGGTTGTGGGCGTCTGCGGGAAAGATGCTGAGGTTGCCGCCCTTCAAGACCTGCTAATATACTCGCTTAGAGGACTATCACAGGTTGCTCTTGAAGCCAGAAAAGTCGGCGTACATGATGAAAGTTTAGACTTTTTCATATGCGAGGCCCTATTCAGCACCCTATCCAATGTTAACTTTGACCCTGAAAGAATTGCCAACTACATCCAACAGGCAGTAGCCCACAGGGAAAGACTAAAAGAAAAAATAAAGAAGGCTGGAATAAAAGCGGCCTTCCAAGGAGCTGCAGACTTTACACCAGCCAAATCCCGTGAGGGACTTCTTGGGCAAGCAAGGGAATATGCGTTTAAAGTTCCTCCAGAAATAGGTCCAGAGGCCGACCTTTTCGGCCTTCAGAGCCTATTAACTTTCGGCATTAAGGGCGTCGCAGCCTATACATATCATGCGTATCGGCTAGGCAAAAAAGACGACAAAGTTTTCGAGTTTATAGAAGAAGCTCTTACGGTGCCTCTTAATGAAAACCTTGGAATAAACGATTTCCTAAACTTATCATTGAAGTGTGGGGGAATCAATATCCGTGCCATGGAGTTGCTTGATGCAGCTCACACTGAGACTTATGGGCATCCAACCCCAACGGCGGTGCCTCTTGGCGTAAAGAAGGGGAAGGCTATCCTAGTTTCAGGACATGACCTAAAGGACTTGGAGACGCTTCTAAAGCAAACCCAGGGAAAGGGCATATACGTTTACACTCACGGAGAGATGCTTCCAGCCCACGGCTATCCGAAGCTTAAGGCTTATCCCCACCTATATGGCCATTATGGAACAGCATGGCAGAACCAGCGCAGGGAGTTCGCCGAATTTCCCGGCGCCATACTTATGACGACAAATTGCCTTCAAATACCATTGGAAAGCTATAGGGATAACGTTTTCACAACGGGTCCTGTTGGTGCTCCAGGATTAACGCACATCTCCGATGGAGACTTTACACCCGTCATTAAAAGAGCCTTGGAACTTCCAGGATTCCCAAAAGACATGCCTGGAAGAACCGTTAAAGTAGGCTTTGCAAGAAACACCGTACTATCCATCGCCGATAAAATAGTTAAGCTTGTTAAAGAAGGGAAAATTGTGCATTTCTTTCTCGTCGGCGGATGCGACGGAGCAAAACCTGGGAGAAGCTACTATACGGAATTCGTGGAAAAGGCGCCTGCTGATACAGTTATATTAACCCTTGCCTGTGGGAAATTCAGATTCTTTGATAAAGACCTAGGCGAGATAGAGGGCATACCGAGGCTTTTGGATGTGGGACAATGCAACGACGCCTATTCCGCTGTAAGAATTGCCCAAGCGTTAGCCCAAACCTTTAAAGTTGACATAAACGAGCTGCCCCTATCGTTGATGCTTTCATGGTATGAGCAGAAGGCCGGGGCAATACTACTGGCGCTTCTAGATCGTTGCGTAAAAAACATTCGTTTAGGACCTAGCCTTGCGGCCGTTCTAGCGCCTGACATACTAAAAGTATTGACTACAAAATTCAACATTACACCAATAAAAACCCCAGGGGAGGACC
>CAZAPQ010000084.1:0-1730 GCA_964487415.1 uncultured Candidatus Bathyarchaeia archaeon
TCTGACTCTGTTAAATGGGGTGGAGGTTTGGTTTTCTGCTTTTTAATTTTAACATCCAAAACTGGAAGCATCATCCCAGTTTTAACCTCTGGGATCCACTGGAGGTTTTTGGGCTTAAAGTATGGGAATATTTCGTAGAAACCTTCGAATATGAAGTATCTGTTAGAGGCGCCCATTGGGACACCGTTTAGGCTTACGGTTAGCTTCCACCTTTCATAAACGGCGTTCCTGCCCACCACGTTGGCGAGATATCTGCGGGCTATGTATTCCCAAACCTGACTTTTCAGGTCCTTGGCTTGATAGGGTTTGACTGGATGTATTGGCGGGTGGGCACCGTCGTTCCTTTTCCCATTAACTGGGTTTAGATCCTCAAGCCTTACAAAATTTGAAAGCGGCGTTTTGCTCAGCATGCCTAGGATTTCATCGTGGTTCACTCGGACCCAAATGTTTGTTTCGGAGCGGGGATAGCTTATATAGCCCTCGCTGTAAAGGTCTTCGGCAAGCTGCATCACCTTGTTTCCGCTTACCCCCAAGATTCTTGTTAGTTCCTGAAGCATCCTATCGGTGTCCGTGGGCAGGGGCTTTTCTTCCTCTCCAACCTTCAAATCGTAACCCTTTACAATCGCCTGCCTGGCTTGTTTAGCCCTTTCATATGCTGCCTTTGCCTCAGCTTCGCTCTTTATGGGTTCCGTTGAAACCTTTACTTTCACGCCCCTGTCATCTAACAGAGCCTCAATCACATAGTAATTTTCTGGTTTGAAGTTCCTTATCGCCATGTCCCTTTCATATACGAACCAAAGTGTTGGAGTTTGACAGCTTCCATAGGAAATTAATTTGACGTCCCGCCCATTCTTCCTGGCCGAGAGCGTTAAAAACCTTGTATAGGCAGCTCCAACCTTTAGGTCGAATTTGTGGCGGAAAAGCGCCTTATTCACCCATCCCCAGTTCAGGTCAGGCTCAAGCCTTTTCCACGCTTCCCTCAGCTCGCCTTCTGAGACGGTGTTGAAGCGCATCCGCATGTAGCGAACCCTATCGCTTAAGGTTTCTCTGGCTATTAGAAGCGTCTCGTAGGCTATTAGTTCCCCCTCATGATCATTGTCCATTGCAAAAACCACAGGACCCCCTGATCTCTTCAAAGCTTCGACAATTAGGCGATGCGCCTCTTTATCCCTTATAATCCACCTTGTTTCAGCATGGAAAAGCCTTCTCGGATCAACCACACGCCAGTTGGAATACTCCTCTGGAAAGTCAAGCTCAAGCACATGACCCTTTAAAGCCAAAACCTCGGCAGGAGGCCTAACCGCCCTGACTATAGCCCTGGCGACAGACGGCTTCTCAGCAACCACTATCAAAGAGGCTTATCACCATTCTCAAGGATTAATCAGCATAATCCAAAGTTAAAGACTTGACAATTGCCCTTCAAAAACTTTTGGATCATAGAAACATCCATCATCATAACATATTCAAACATATTTTCATAGGTATTTGCAGTAAAAACGAGAAGGCGATGCATCGTAATGCCGGGGTTGTCAAAAGATCTTCTAGAGGGAGATAACCTAGGCAGTGGAGGGCTTAAAAACATGTGAAAACCCAAATATAAGTGAAGAAGCGAAAAGAGAACTCAGTCTCTCTAAGATTTTGGAAATTTTAAGTTCTTTTGCAGTTATAATTGAAGTAATTTTGGTATTTTTCACGATAGTCAAACCTTAAATTCCAAAAACAAAATTTAC
>CAZAPQ010000085.1:0-1917 GCA_964487415.1 uncultured Candidatus Bathyarchaeia archaeon
ATGGGTAACATCGTGGAATTTCTCTTGTAGGTCATCCTCCTTAACCCCTGAATCCCTTAATTGCTGGCTGATCTTTATCAAGTTCAGTTGTCTTTGCACTTCATACTCAACAACAAGCGGGATAATCTCCAGTTCTTGTACGCCCTTGATTTCAGTTAGGGCGCCGTTTGAGATGGAAATGTTAAGGTCCTGACGTATGGTGCCAAGACCCCGCTTAACCCTTCTAGTTGCCCGTAAAATTTTACCTATTGCCAGAGCAACCTCTCCCGCTTCTTTCGGTGTCCTAATAACAGGGGCTGTTGCCACTTCTATTAGCGGTATGCCCAAGCGATCTATCCTATAATGTAGCATCATGCCCTCTCCGCCTGTTTTTCTAGCAGCATCCTCCTCTAGGCTTATATGCTGTATTGGAATGACTTTCTCCCCAACTTTTATTTCACCATCTAAGGCTATAACGCAGGTTCGCTGGAAACCCGTGGTGTTTGAACCATCAATAACCGTTTTACGCATAACGTGAATTTCATCAACAGGTTTGGCATTCATCATCAGCGCAACTGTCAAGGCTATCTCCACAGCCTCTATGCTTAGGGGGTGAGGAGGCTCCTCGTCCATCTCCACAAGGCATGAAGTCTGCGAGTTAGCTTCATAGAGAATTTTCATGCCCTTTTGAAATTCAAAGTACGCCGCCGGATCAATTTGTCCCAACTCGCTTTGGGTTGGCCTTAACCTTCTCAAAAAAGTGAATTCAGGATCCTGCTTGAAAAGTTCCGGTTTACAGGAACAGAAGAGCTTCATAGAAGTTTCAAGCTGCTGATGAATTTCCAAGCCAACCTTTAATCCAAGCTTCTCATAATCCACATCCATACCGCTTCAGCCTCTCCCCTTAAAGACACCCTCCTCAAATATCGTTCTATCGGAAAGCTCTCCGGCAATGTTGGCTCTAAGAAGTTTCTTAGCCTCTTCAGGGTTGCTGGTTTGTCCAAGGATCCACATAAGCTTGACTAAAGCTGTTTCTGGAAGCATGTCCTCAAGGGGGATTACGCCCAAAGCCAGAAGATCTCTACCCTGATCGTATACGTTCATGTTAACTCTACCCCAAAGGCACTGGGAAGTCATGGCTATGATAACGTCCCTTTCCACGGCCCTCCTTATAGGCTCAAAGCAGCTTCTGGAAACATGCCCAAGCCCAGTTCCCTCCAGAATTATGCCCCTGCAACCCCTCTCAACATACCAATCTATAATAGATGGCTTCATTCCAGGATAAAACTCGATTAAGGCAACTTCCTCGCTGAACTCCGGCTTTAACACAAGCTTTTTGGCCTTATCTCGCTTCATATAATTCTCGGCAAGCATGATTATTTGGTCGTCAACAATCCTGGCCAGAGGCATGGCGTTTATTGACTTAAATGCGTCTCTTCGGCTTGTATGGCATTTTCTAACCCTTGTACCCCTATGGATCGCTATAGCCGTATCCGAAGGGCTTTCATGCATGGCCACGCATACCTCGGCGAAAGGTGCTCTAGCAGCGGCGATCACTGCACCTATAAGGTTTGTTGCAGCATCCGAGCTTGGACGGTCTGCGGAGCGCTGTGCGCCCACAAGCACTACGGGAACAGGCAGGTTTTGAAGTGCAAAGCTTAGGGCTGCCGCGGAGTATCCCATAGTATCTGTTCCGTGGGCGATGACGATGCCATCAGCGCCGGCCTCTATCTGTGCCGTCACAGCTTTAGCCATTTCGCTCCAATGTTTTGGTGTGATGTTTTCGCTGAAGATGCTGAATAGGATTTGTGCATCTATTTGGGCTATTTGGGATAGCTCGGGAACTACACTGTAGAGGTCGCTTGCGGTTAGGGCTGGTCTAACAGCGCCTGTGCGGTAGTCCACACGGCTGGCTATTGTTCCACCGGTGCTGATTAT
>CAZAPQ010000086.1:0-1572 GCA_964487415.1 uncultured Candidatus Bathyarchaeia archaeon
AGCTCCTTTTCTTCAGCGAGGAGTAATGCAAACCATTTACCCATATCGGAGAGCCTGTAAACCTTAACCCATGCAGTGCGTTCCTTACTCTCAACTTTTTCCATTTCCTCCATCAAAACTCCGAGCTTGGTTAAAGTCTTCAGGTTTTCAATTATTGTCTTATTCGAATAGGCAAGATTTCTCATCAGATCCTTCTGATATATCTTATTTGAGATTCCCTGCTTTAGGGAGAATCTTAGAATGTCAATGGACGCTTTTGAGCCGAAAATTGCGCTTAAAATCTTCTCCTTATATGCTGATGGAAGAAATACAACATAGGGATATAATCCATGTTTCATTTTACTACCTTATAGAGACTTTCAAAGGCGTTCATTTTAAAGATTACTTTTTCAACGTTAGCTTTTTTAGATACTCGGCTAAATTATCCCGCGGTGTCTAAGAAGTGCCTATTAATGATTGGATTCCAATGGACGGTGACACCTTACTAACCCGGGAAGGCTTTATTTTAAATGTTTTTGGTTATGAACATCCAATGGAACGTGTTTTTTCCTTTTTAAAGTACATACCGTCAAGGTTTAAAGAGCTTTTTAATATACGTCTCCTTGAGAGGACATGGAAATATGGCGATACTGAGCTTTTCAGAGCTGAGAAACTTTACACGGCAAAAAATTATCAGACTTTTCTTGAGGTTTTTAGGAAAAACTTTCCAGACTATGTTTACTTTTGTCCCTATAGACGTAAAGAAGTCATCAGTACGCCCATATCCAACATTAAGGAAGTTTTTGTTCCAAGAGAACGTCTTCAAGCCATATTAACTGCCGGGGGGAGAGATAAGCTACAGGAAATGACGCTGAACTTTATCCAGCTGATTTCAAGCGAATCCGGAGTTTCAATTGATGATTTCGGAGTTCACGGCTCTATAGCCTTAAACATGCATAACGAGGAGTCTGACATTGATATTGTAGTTTACGGGAGATCTAACTTTAGGAAGGTTGAAGCTGCTGTGGAAAGGCTTGTAAGGGATGGAACATTAAGCTATGTCTTCAATAACCGGTTGGATGCCGCAAGGCGATTTAAGGGAAGATACCAAAACAAGATTTTCATGTACACAGCGGTTCGGAAGCCAGAAGAAGTAACCTCTAGATATGGCGAATATTCATACACGCCAATAGCCCCTGTGCATTTTAGGTGTAAAGTTAAAGATGATAGTGATGCCATTTTCCGGCCTGCTGTTTATAAAATCGAAAATTACACTCCCCTTAACCGTCAGTCAGAACTGCTAAGAAGCATGGTTCCAGAGACCGTTGTTTCCATGATTGGATGTTATCGGAATGTTGCAAGGAAAGGCGACGAGATCAAAGTTGCTGGTATGCTGGAGCAATTAGAAAAAGTTCAGTCAGGTGAGATTTCCTATCAAGTTGTTGTTGGAACAGCTGAAAATGAGGAAGAGTACATTTGGCCTCTTTAGATATCAGGGATCGGGACGGAGTAATAACTAGGGAAGGTCTAATATTCCGAGTTTTTGGCTACACGCATCCCCCAAACGGTTACATTTGCGACGCTGAATATGCT
>CAZAPQ010000087.1:0-12884 GCA_964487415.1 uncultured Candidatus Bathyarchaeia archaeon
TATTTAACCCGAAAACATTTTTGACCCCGTTTTCCATGGCGTAGTTTCCAAGCTCATATGTAGCAACAAACGCGGCTCCAGTCCTCTTACAAATCTCAAAGGCCTGTCCAAGGTGATCCCCATGATCGTGGGTTACATAAACCACGTCAGCCCTGCTTATTTCAGAAGCCCTAACCGGGGAGGAAGGGTTGCCGTCAAGCCAAGGGTCAATTAAAACGATTTTGCCAGCCACCTCAATCTTGAAGGCTGAATGGCCAAACCATGTGATTCTAGCCAAAGCCAAACCTCCAAATTTTTAAATTGTTGCATTACGTTGATAAAAAGTTAAGGTTTAGAGTGGTTGCTTTGAAGGATTTCGATGAGGAGGTCTACAAGAAACTAAGCTTTTCTGGAAGAATCCTACGTGAGGTTCGGGAGGAAATTCAAAGCTTCGTCCGAGAGAACATGCCCATAATCGAGGTCTGCGAAAAGGCTGAAGAACTTATTAGGAAAAAGGGCGGCGAACCGGCATTCCCGTGCAACGTCTCTATAAACGAGATAGCTGCCCACTATACTTCTCCCCCTGGAGATGTCAGGGTAATCCCGGAAGGCTCGCTTGTAAAGGTGGACATAGGCGCCCATGTGGATGGCTATGTAACTGATACCGCTGTGACCATATGCTTCAACTCCGAGTATAGAGATCTTGTCCAGGCCGCTAATCAAGCCTTAGAGGTTGCAGTGAAGGCAATAGGTCCAGAAATGCCCATATCAACGCTTGGAGCCTTAATTGAGAAGACCATAAAATCCAGGGGTTTCAAGCCGATCAGGAACCTTACAGGCCACCAGGTGGGAAGATATCTTGTGCACGCTGGAACTTCGCTTCCAAACGTTGCCCAAACATCCTTCACAAAGGTGCATGCCGGGGAGGCCTATGCCATTGAGCCTTTCGTAACCCTTCCAGAAGCCGAGGGGAAGGTTGAGGACAGCCGGGAGGTAACAATCTTTCGATTTTTAAAGCAGAAGCCCCTGAAAAACCCCTATGCCAAAAAGCTTCTAAAATATATAGAGGAGAAATTTAGGACTCTTCCCTTCACGGAGAGATGGCTCAAGGAAGTTGTCCCGAAGGAGCATTATGGGCCGGCGTTTCGGGAACTTTTGGCATCAAAGGCGATTATGGGCTATCCTGTCTTTATAGAGGCTAGCAGGAAACCGGTAGCCCAAGCTGAGCACACGGTTTTCGTGACTGGTGAAGGGTGCATTGTTCTAACCTAGAGGTGGAAGGGTTTCCCTCTTCTCGCGGATTTCCCTGTAAATTGCTGTTATAATCATTCTCTCGTTGCATTTTTGACAGGGCCCCATTTCCTTAAAGATGTAATCGCCCCTCTGAAACTCCCTGACGCTTTTGAAGCCGCACTTTTTACATTCAATAATGGTGGTCACGGTGGGAACCTCAATCTTCAACCTCACCATCATTCTTCTTGTTTGGAGAAGCACATAGGTGGACATGGCTAATCCAATACATCCTATCAGGGCAAGATAGGCTGCTGCGATGCTATTTCCGTAAATGTAAAGGTTAGCTGCAAGCGCTATGGCGGCTACAGAGAGTGCCAAAACTAAAAATATGATGAACAAAGCCATCACTGAAACCTTATTCGCCAGGGATTTAGTGCTTTTGCCCAATCCACATCCCTCATTGTCCTATGCCTATAGTGTTGCCTACTCCGACGACGATAATCTTATCGCCTTCCTTTGTTCTCTCCAGAATCATCTGCTTTATCCTCTCAATGGCCTTATCCGCAGCTTCGAAGATTTCCTTACGCATGGGCGAAACTGCATCGCCGATATCGACCTTAATTATGACAGCGTTTATCGGGATGCGATACTTCAATATGGATTCTTCAATCTTGAATTGATCAACCCCCGGGCCTCCAATGGCGGCACCGACGCCCTCAGCCACTTCGCCAACTTCCTCGCCTTCAAGTTTTAGAGCCGCATCAATCATTATGATGTTGGTTATTTTCCCCTCATTTTCCTCTATAATCGTTTTGATAGCGTCTCCAGGCTTACCAACATTTCCGCCTGGCCCCTCAGCCTTAATCACGTATGCCGTTCGCCCCTCAATGGGCACCGTGGCAACAACACAGTCCTTAGCTATTTTCCTAACCTCATGACCATGCATGAGCTTTGCTGCCACTAAAGCGCCTATTCCGTCGCCTATGGGTTGACCATAAGCAAAGGCTTTTAATGCGCTTGCATATGCTTCAGCCTCCCTCATTACAAGTGGGAGGATCATCTGCACCTGCATTATAACATATAGGCTCAGGGTCTTTTTACCTAAAAGATAATAGTGTCTCACAACCTTGTAGATGTAATTTAGCGCCATAGCTGCCTCAAGAGTGTTCTCCAAATTATTAGTTTGAACCTCATCTGCGGCCGGTGCAAGTAATCGCACTTCATCCTTTAATCTGTCGTCCCTGACGTCGAGGATATGTTCAAGCTTCCAGACGATTCCAGCCGGATCCATGCTTTGGGGCGGTATTGTAAAGTATTCTAAAAACCTGTCAACTCTGGATGTTGGATCAACTGTGGGCTTGCCGATTTCCTTAATAGTTTCTATGGCAATTCTACGCCCTTCATCCCTAATATACTTTAGCTTGTAAAGTGAAGTCTCAATTTCCCTTAAAGTGGAGTAAAGCTGAAGCTTCTGACCGTAAAACATCATAACAAATATTAAAATTATCCATAGCAGAAGATTCAATATCCAGGAGTAATCTCCCGTAGGCTGTAACTGCATAGTTTCTACCTGCAGAAGCGTTACAATTCCGCCTATATCCACGGGCTCACCTTTCGGAAAACTATAGACTGCTTAGTTATAAGTTTTAGGTTGTTCCATGTTATCCAACATGATAGAACGGCGTAATTGATGTTTTACGCATCCTTAAATTCTGGGTCAAAGATGCTTTGAGTATGTGCAAGTTAAAAAATTAGTGGGATGGGCTGCCGGCTTTCCCGGTTTCGCGTGGCCGAAGACCACACTACCGCCGGGAACGGAGCGCGGTTTAACTTCCGAGTTCGGGATGGGATCGGGTGGAACCCGCGCCCTATGGCCGGCAAACCCAAAAATACACGCTAAGCCATTCAAATTAACTTTTCGCTTTAGAATTCAAAGTCAACCTTTTATGGCTTCCCAAACGCCGAAGCCGCCCACGGTGTCCGGTCGCTCCACCGGGTTGTACCACTGCTTTTTCGTGCCTATTTTCGCACGCATTTTCCAGCTCAATGATTTAGGCTCCTTTTCTATTCTTTCAAGGAGCTTGTCTATTTTTCCCATGATGTTTTCCCTGTCCGTTCTGCTGATATTTTCAGGATTTACGTCCACTTCAGGCCCGTATTTTTCAAGCTCCTGAAGGAAAGCCTTTATTTTCTTCAGGTTTGTTGTGGCTGTGTACCAGAAGCCCCAGTCCTTGGCTAAAAGCTTGGCTATATAAGGTGCTTCTATGCTTTCTTTTTCAGCTTTCTCTCCTACCTCATGGGCCCTCAAAAGTAAAAGGCAGTCCTTCAAGTCTTTGGCGCTGAAGCATTCCCACATCTGTATTTTCTCCAAAAGCATGTCTGTAACCGTTATTGTGGGATAGTCAAGTTCAAGTCTGCCCCTAAAGTCTATAGGGTGATTTGCCACGAGAAGTTTGTCAAAGAAGACGTCCACGTAGAACCAGCCCTTAGGATGATAATATATTTGCCTCTCAGAAGCCGCTGTGGAGAGGGTTGCCCTGCGTTTCACATAGTCAAGCCTGCTGAAGAAGTTTTGAATTTTATCCCTCTGACCCTTGTAGGAGATTAGGTCTATATCGCTGTATTCCTGCCCCCGCATGGCGCCAGTTCCAGTTCTACGGAGGGCTTCGGCGAAATCCCTATATTCTTGGCAGTGAAGCGCTATAGCTAAGCCTCCCAAAAGCCTTAGAATAATGTTCTCTTGTCCGGCTTTCTCAACTATATTTTTCGCTTCTTCTATGAATACTTGTGTTGGAACAATTCCGTTCCACTCTGGAGGAAGCTCCCTCCTTATCTCCCTATCCAAAAGCCAAGACAGGGATTCTCACCCCTCTATTCTCTGAAGTCTGGTGATTCTGTTCCCTTTAAATTCTATTAGGAAGGCTCTGAGGATTCCTTCAGCATATTCGCTTCCCGGGTTCACGCAGTAGGTTTTGCCTATTTTTATGCATCCTGAAGACTCGTGGATGTGGCCGTGAAGCCCCAGAAAGGGCTTATACTTCTCGATCATCTTTCTCACAGCCTTGGAGCCTACTGGAACCATCACGACGTTTCCATGTTGAATTATTGGATTCAGGTCCTTATCTAAAAGGGGGGCTTCATCAATCTTTGACTGATATGGCGGCGCATGGAAGTTGAATATGGCATTCTCAACATTTTTCAGCTTTGAAATGTATTTTTCAAGTCTTTCCTCAAGTTTTTCTTCTTCCTCCTCTCTGGTCGTTTTCCATGGGGTTGGGTTCACCCAGCCGCAGCTTATCATTTCGTGGCTGTCATCTATTTCGATAACCTTGCCCTCACCGTTTATCACGTGCTTATGCTGATTGACGACCTCGTCCACGACAAACCTATCATCATTCCCAGGGCAGACCACCACTCTAGTTCCGTTTGGTAGCTTCTGTGGGATAAGATCAAACCATTCATTTAGGGTGGAAATCATAACTTTCTCGAAAACTTCATCAACCTTTCTGGGGTTCTTAATCATTTCACCATACTCCTGTTCCGTTGTGACGTAGGGATAGTATCCTATGCCTTTTATTTCCTTGATCGCCTTATCCAGCTTATCTGCATCAATCATGTGTGTTTTCTTAAGGTGATAGTATGTATATTTCCCATCAGCCCGCTCCACAATAGGTACGATCATTTTTCCCGTTAGGTCTCCACCACAAATTGCTACGTTTACCTTAAACATGGCTGCTGCGTTTAGAAATTTTCGCCATGTTCCTTCGGATCCGTGCATATCCGTTGCGAAGAGGATTTTAGTTGTCGTTTCGTCCGTACTCTTTCGTAATAAAAAGCTCAATTAACTTCACCATGACAGTTTATATGGAAAGTGCAACGGCGGTATTTAAAATTATGCCATAAATGAAAAGGCTTAAATTCAGTTTACTATAAAACATTGGAATTAGGTGCCGTGTAGAATGAGTTCTGAAAGACCTGGACTTTTTGCAAGGGAAGCCACTGGCCTTGTAAGGGAAATCGGCTTCACTCTCGGCGTCATCATAATAATGAGCCACGTGATAGGTCTGGGCTGGCAAAAGCGGGTTTTCCAGTTCACTGGACCAAAGCCCATGCCGACGGATCTTATGCCCCTAGGGCTTCCAGCAATGTTTTGGGCTTTCTTGGCCGTCGGGATAGTTGTTTTAATCACTGGCTATGCGGCGGGTTATGTAGCAGCGGCGATGCCCAGATCCGGAGGCGGCTATGTAACCATATCAAGGGTTATCCACCCATTTGTTGGTTATATGGCTGCCTGGCTTATGTTCCTTGCCGAAGCTTTCTCCTATGGGCTAATCGGCGTAGCGGTTTTTGAGGCCATAATGATTTTCTTTAACATAGCTCTGGCGCCCGCTACGATAGCTTTCGGATCCCTTGAACTGTTTATTGGCGGGGTAGTCATTGTTTGGATTTTCGCAATAATAGGACTGCTTGGAACTAAGCTTTACGGGCGCCTTATGGAGGTGCTATTTTACATACCAGCAGCAATAACAATTCTCTTCTTTGCCATGTGGATTGCGGGAGTGTTAAACCCAGGCGCGGTTGCAACTGGAATGGAAGAAGTACTAGGTGCCTCAACCTCCAAAATTATGAAAATAGCCATAGATACTGGGATGACGAATCCGGAAAACGTTGCAGGATTCTTTGACGCGTTTTCTTTCGCCTTGGGAGGCGCCTTCTGGGCTTACATGGGATGGTACGCCACCACATTCCTTGCCGGAGAAGTTAAAGAGGCAAATAAGAAGCTTCCTATGGTTGTTTTAACCGCAGGAATCGTTATAATGATAGTCTATCTTTTGGCTTCATCGCTTTCCGCCCTCTCCGCAATGGGTGTGGAAACCTATACGGATGCTGCCGGGCATAAGTGGAGCTTATTCCAAGCCTATGCCTGGTTAAGTTATGGCCCTTCAGAGGTAAGGGATGCTGCTAAGGCTGGTATTCCAAACTTCCAAAGTGCTTGGAGTACAGGAATAGCCTCTATAACCGCTAGGGGGTTAGGCCTGGGATGGATATCATGGCTTATTGCATTGGGCGGAGTGCTTTGGGTGGCTAATGACATTCCGCCGTTCCTGCTTGTTTGCTCTAGGACGTTTTTCGCCATGTCCTTTGACAGGATGATGCCTGAGAAGTTCTCCTATGTCAGCGAGAGATGGCATTCTCCAATATGGGCTATAATAATAACTGCTATATTCGCCATGCCAGCATGCATGGCGGAAGCTGACTTTCCAGCGGGTGCCGCAAGCTACTTGGCGTTTGCAGGGGTTGTGGGAACAGACATTTTCGACGCGTTCTTCCTAACGATGTTCTGTGTTTCATGCATGTTGCTTCCTTTGGAGAGAAAGGACATATACGACAGAGCAGCAGTTAAACATTCAATAGGCGCTGTTGTAACCTTAGGATTCTTTGCAACCCTTGGAGGAGCCTTATGCCTATACATTTTCATAAAGGAGTCGCCATGGATATGGTCACTCTTTACAACAGGAGCAGCCATGGCAGATGTTGTAAGCGCGATTGGATTCATCGGCTGCATTGTCGTGGGCATCTTGCTGTACGTCTATTACATGTATAAGAACACGACCCGCGGCGTGGACATGCGTACGCTTTACTTGAGCATACCGCCAGAATAGCCTTAAATATCCATCCCATTTTTTCTTTTGTTGAAATCGAGGCTTAATATATGCTTGAGTTGGATTTTATTGCTGATGCTGTAGAGGAACAGATAATCCGTGGGAACCTAAGGTGGCTCGCCAACTTCACCGAAATTCATAGGAACTACGCCTTGGGGGAAATTGTTTTTCCCATCTACGCCTCAGGCAGCCTCCAGGAGAGGGGTTTCTTTCTTTCAAGGATTTTTTCCGCCCTCGTCACTCCAAAGTATAAGGTGCATTTCTTCCTTTACAAATCTCCAATCATAGACTCCAAAATTGTTAGAAAAATGCTTCTTTCCTTAAAAAGCAGATTCAGCGAGGACGACTGGGTTTTTCTAAGCCTTGTCCAAAGTCAACCCTTCGCGAGGGATGTTAAGGATGCGATAACTGGCATTAAGGATAAAAACATCGGATTGGCTGCCTTTAGCCTGGCCTCAAAGGAGTCAGTTTGCTCTCAAAATGTGCTGGGTAAGGGTTTGTTGAAGCAGCTGAAGCTTATAGAGGCAAAGTTTGAAGCCTTCGACCTGCCTAGCTACCTTAAAAGCTTCACAATAGTTCTCAGTTTAGGAGTCCTCTTCCTCGCCTTCCTAGCCCTATTAGGGCTGGTTCAAGCAATACAGCCCTTAACGCTTCTTTTACTCATTGTTTTCTCCCTTATAATAGGTCACAAAATCTACAAGGCACGCTATCATACAACATTAACCTTGAGCAGCAGCGAATTCAAAATTCAGGAGGGTCAAAAATTAACGGTGGGGAAGTGGTCTGATTACTCAAATGTAACCATTTACATAACGCCTAAACATGAAACATGCCTTAGGCTTTACTCGGATAAGGGGAAAGTTGACCTGCCCATATCAAGGGTTGGCCTATCCAGAAGAGAGGCGTACGAAATAATATCAAGTCTGGTTAGGGGCAGAAAATAGTTTTACCAGATTTGGGGGGTTTCCACGGCGGTGTCCCACCATGGTTTATCCCATTTCTTTTCGACGGTAGGCAGCTCTCTAAGCAGGCGCTCAATCCTATCGGTAACCTTTGCCACATCACTCTTACTAAGCCACCTCTCCAGAACATCCGCCTTCTCAACAATATTCCTTAAGTTAAGGGTAACGGTTAAAGCCAGCTTCTTATCCCTTTCTAGGGTCCTTCTCATCTTCTTTGGGTTTATTTCTTCAGGTCCCTCTCCTAGGTCATGGTCCAGAAATATGGCGCATACATCCTTAACGTCCTTATCCTCCATTCCAACGATGATCCTATCCTTGGCATAATAGGGATAGCTGATTATCCTATAGTCCTGCCCATACTGCTTAAATTCTTCAGCGGAGGCTCTAGGCGCGTCAAATATGAATTGGGCTTTAGAGAGTATTAGCGGCTCCAGGCCTATTGTGTAGAGGTTCTCCTTGTATCTTTCAAACTCTTCGTTCACGTCCACCCTGTGCCTCAGCTCTATACGGTCACAGAAAATGTCTAGAACGGTTATTGTAGGTAACCCTTCCCCGTTAACCCCATTAATTGTTGTAACGCGGTATCTTTCGCCATGTCTCCAAGCGTTAAAGCGTTTATCATTAGCCGTAACAAAGGACTTATAGCAGGTGCCGAAGGCCTTGTCCATGCCTAAAAGCAGCCTATAAAAGTCTGTGCCTTGTTTTTTGGGAACTATGAAATCCATGTCCTTTATATCCCTATCCAAAGAGTTCCCGAAATTGGCGCTTGGGCAGTGAATTTTAACCGCTGCGCCTCCGAACAGTAGTGCTGGAATAGGATTCTTGCTAATCCTCTTTTCGAAGGCGTTCGGATACAACTCATGAAGTCTATTTGCATTCAAAGCAGCCCAAAGGGTCACTATGGCGCTCCGTATAGGATAATATTTAAGGTCTATGTACGATGGTAGACCCAGCTCCTCCCTAAACTCTTTAGGATCGACCATAGAGGTTAGAGGCAACTCCACATCATAGACTTTTCCATCCAAATCCCTATACAGCACAAACAGCCTACGCTGAACTGAATAATCGTTATCCCCCGCTTTAAACTCCACCAAATATATCCTCGCTTAAACTTTCGATGTTCAGCCAAACTCAACTATTAACGGGCAGGATGAAAATAAAGGTTATGCTAATTCGCCAGGCAGCCAGAAAAACGCATATATTACCCATCGAATAGCTAAACTTCTGGTAAGGGGCCGTAGTCTAGTCAGGTATGACGACGGGCTCCAGAACGCAAACACGGGTTTGCGGACCGCGAAGGCGGAATGAAGAGGTTCTGGAGCGGTCCTAGAAGAAACCCGTAGGAACAGCATCCTCCTGCTGTTCCGGGTAAAGGTCGTCGGTTCAAATCCGGCCGGCCCCACCAAGGAACACTTGGACTGTTCTGTTTAGAAAGTCTAAGAATGGGTTATATTGAAGTTTCTGACATAGAAGAAGCCATTAAATAATTTGGCGAAAAAAGACATAAACTAAAGAAGGTACAAGCTGAACAAACAATAGAAGCTACCAAATTCATAGCCCGGCAAAAGGATTTTTATCCTTTTAGCCAGGAGCTAATCAGGCTTATGGATTTTTGTTTTAAATCAACTTTTTAATGTCGCCGGGCTAATGTTTTGGAGTTTTGCTTCACTACAATAAATCTGTCAAGCGCATAAAGCCCGTTTGAAATTTGAAAGCGTTTGACATTTGGATTTTACTTTTTCAGAAATAGTTTTGCATTTTTCCAATGTTGCCTTGCAATTTGGAGACTTCCAGCCGGGCTTCCATGCAGGGAATAGAATATGTAGCATAGGTACGTGCAGCGTGTGCATTCGCTGTATGTTTTTCGTAGCATGTTGAATTTTCTGCTGTTCCAGGCTTTTGGCAGCTCAAATATTGAGGCTATGGGCTTATGTAGGTGACATCCTGACACTTGGCCAAGATGGTTTATTACAAAGAAGTTTTGAAGGGCCTTGCATTTCCATGTTCTCATACCTGTTGAGTATAAATTCATAATTGCTGAAAGGATTTCATTTGTTATGAGAATGTAACCATATCTTTTTTGAAGCTCCATTAGGCCCCTGCAGAGTTTCACCATTCCCTCCCTATCAGTTATTGTGTAATCATCCCTCATTTTGCCTATGCTAAAGGCACCTTCAATGTTTTCCGGAGAATCATAAGAGTATAGGCAGTACCAGACTGGGTTTTCGTGTTCGGCAAAGTATCTCGTTAAATCCAAGAGTTCATAGAGGTTATGCTGGGAGATTGTGGGTGAAACGCATACGTTTATTCCACCTTCCTTAAGCCTTTTAACGGCTTCCATGGCCCTGTGCCATGCACCATCAACGCCTTTCAGGTAATCGTTTTTTTTCGGGTCTAAACTGTCAATGGATATTGCCACAAAGTCGGCATAGCGTAAAGCGTCAATTTTCTCGCCGGCTAAGCTTCCGTTATCGTACACTGTCACGATGAAGTGGCTTGAGGCGTATCTTAAAATCTCTTCAATGTCATCTCTTAGAAGGGGATTGCCCCCGGAGAAAACAACGTCAACAACCCCCATTTTTCTAAGGATGTCAAGGCCTGTTTTAACCTCTTCCGTGGATAACTCCCTGCTGTCCTGCTCCTGCCAAATGTTACAGCCCCTGCAGCGGTAGTTACATCTCCTCGTTAGAAACCATTGAACATGCTGCGGCCTGTTGAATGCCAAGGAGTTTCTAATGACCGTTAATGCCTTGCTTAGGCTCATAACCATTATGCGGCGCCTTCCAGTAAAGGGTATGGTCACTATGAACTTAAATATAAAAGTTAGGAGAGGATGGCGTAAAACTAATTTTGCTCCTGAAATAAAGGAGGCACATGTCGAAATGTTTGAGGCTAAAGCTTTGACCCTTGAATCCAAAGAAAAGGTTGACGTTGTAGTGCTTACAAAAAACAGTGCGAGGTTTCTACGGGAATGCATGACCTCAATTTATGATAATGTTCCCGTTAACCGCCTCATAATTGTCGATGGATACTCTACGGATGCAACCCTAGACATTGTGGAGGAGTTTCAGAGCAAACATGGAAACATTAAGTTGATACAGACCATGGGAACAAGGGGCTATGCAAGGCAAAAGGCCATAGAAATGGTTGAAACTGACTGGTTTATGTTTGTTGATAGCGACGTCATCCTCTGCAAGGACTGGTATAGGAAGGCCCTTCGCCTCATAGACGATGATGTGGGCGCAGTTTGGGGCATGGAATTGTGGTCTGTGCTCCTTAAAAGTAAGGGGCTTCTTAGCATGTTTGAGAGGGCGAATTTTAGGGTTTTTAAGCAGCGCGGCGGAACCCATGACATGCTGGTTAGACGCAAGGCTGTTGAGGGTATAAGGATACCTGCAAACCTGCACACCTATGAGGATGCCTACATCAAGTCCTGGATTTCCAAGAGGGGATTTAGGGTGGTGCCCGCCTATGACCCCTACTGCATACACTATAGGCCCGAAAGTGTTTGGACCTTAAAGGGCAGCATAAACCTTATAGCAAATGATTTAACCCACGCATTCAAATATCCAGAACTGTTCTCTGCATACTCCTTTTTCGCATTTATAGTTATTCAGCAGCTATTCGCTAAAAATGGGTTTATGGCAAAATTTAAAGAATCAAACTCTAACCTTAAAGTCTTAAGGTAGGCCTATAGAGGATCGCCTTGCCATGGAGTTGGATAGGCAGATAGACGTGGTCATGCTTACGAAAAACAGCGAAAGCACCCTAAGGGCTTGCCTCAAATCCATTTACGAAAACATTCCGGTTAAACGTTTAATTGTTCTGGATGCATGTTCAACTGATGCCACTCCAAAAATAATAGGCGAGTTCAACCGTAGATATGGGAACATTGTATTCATGTCTGAAAATGGTTCAAGGGCCTCTGCTCGGGGAAGGGGCATAGAAATGGTTGAAACCAACTGGTTTATGTTTGTTGATAGTGACGTTGTCCTCTGCAAGGACTGGTTTAAAAGGGCTGTAAAATATGTTGACGAGGATGTTGGAGCGGTTTGGGGCGTAAACTTTGACGTTAACGGGAAAGTTAGGAACGAATTCTTTCTAAAGCTGCTTGCATATGTTGCAAGGCAATGCTTCAACATTAGGGGTGGAATGCATGACACGCTGATAAGACGTGAAACGCTTGAGGGCATCCGCATTCCAGACTGGTTGCACGCCTATGAGGATGCCTACATAGCCAATTGGATAAGGCGAAGGGGGTACAGAATCGTAATAGGCGATGACCTATACTGCCTCCACTACAGGCCAGCAAGATATTACACATTAAGGGAAAGCCTGTCCTCAGCGGTTATGGAGATAAAATGCGGCTTGGTTTATTCCCACCTTTACAGGTATGTCCTCCATTATCCACTTTTAACCTTTAACTGGATGTTGCAGGCATTAGATAAAAACTTTAGGAAAGCCTAAACTTCCTCAGACAGTTTCGCGCCGCGTCTCTTAAATCCTTTCATCTTCAACTTTACCGTGAGTATTTTCTCTGTTGCAAAAAGCCTTGAGGCTATATACATGATAACCATCGTGAAGGCGAAGCTGTAGATTATGCCAAACACTGGAGTTAAGTGGTCGCCCATCACAATGGCCTTTGAGGCTATTATTGGATGGCTAAATGGTATAGCGTAAAGCAGTGCCTTAACCGCTAATGGCAGCATGTTAATGTCTATATACATTAGTGCGAAGGCCGGAACGAATATAAGTGGGTAAATGTAACCGACAAAGGCTTGGGCCCCTCTGACATCCTCAGCGAAGGCTGATAGAATAACGGCTAAGGCGAGGGCTGAAAGTAGCGTAACGAAGAGGGACAACCCAAGAAGCAAATAGCCGAGAAATGATGGGGCAAGCCCGAGCGCTGACAGATCTATGGCTGCCTCCTGCGGAATTTGGCCCATAAGCATTCCCATCATGTAGCCATAACCCACCATGTACGCCAACGCGCCAATAGCCGCAATTATGATCGAGCTTGAAAGCTTCCCAAACAATATGGCCATTC
>CAZAPQ010000088.1:0-20922 GCA_964487415.1 uncultured Candidatus Bathyarchaeia archaeon
CGATGACGGATTATTAAGGGGCGGTCTCCATACATGGAGGTTTGACGGAGAGGGTGTTCCTCAGCAAAAAACTCTAATAATAGAAAGGGGGATCCTCCGCGGCTTTATTTATGATAACTACACGGCTAAAAAAGAGAATAAAGAAAGCACTGGAAACGCCGCCAGATCTGGATACATTTCCACGCCTAATATTGAACCCACAAATTTCCATATCATGCCTGGAAATTTTTCCCCGGACGAACTAATTGGGAGAATTGATGAAGGGATTTTGGTGCACTCTGTGCAGGGAGCGCACAGCAGCAACCCAACTAGCGGGGAATTTTCCGTTGTTGCAACTCCTGCCTTTATAATAAAAAACGGCAAGATTGCATATGCGGCCAGAGGGGCTATGCTTGCTGGCAACATCTTTGACTTAATAAGGAACATTTCTTCCGTGGCTGACAACGAGAAGAAAGTTGGATCCATAGTAGCTCCGTGGGTTCTTGTGGAAAATATTAAAGTTATTGGAAGATAGTAATTGCCTAACTTTGCCAGAAGTGAAATTCCATGGGCGCTAAAGTTAAAGGCAGACTGTTAAAATACAGTGTTTTCCGTCGAATTGTTCAATTTTGCGCTCTCATTTTCTTTGTTAGTGTAATCTTCAACCCGCGCATTATTTTGCCTATCTTGTTGCCCGTTATGTGGACTTGGGGTTTACCAAATGCAACTGTGGGTGATGCCTTCACTGCTTTACAGCTTATGCTTGGAGGGTGGTCCCTTGGTTCTTCCGTTGTTTTTCCATGGTTGGCAATAGCCTCATTTTTGATATTTGGAATTTTAGTTGGCAAGTCCCTTTGCGGTTGGGTTTGTCCCTTCGGCCTTATTCAGGATATTGTGGGTTTCATAAAATCGAGGAAACTTGAGATTTCGCCTGCGATCCATGGGGGCCTTACTAAACTTAAATACCTCATTTTAGGGATTGCACTGCTGGTTAGTTCAACCTTCTCAGCGTCCAAATACCTTAACCTCCATGGAAGCTATGAAAGGGCTTTTGGTATCTTCGCATATGCTCCATTCACAGCGTTAAGCCCGGCTGAAACCCTCTTTTCAGTTTTGCCCAAATCCTTGCATGGCTTTTACTTGACGTTTGTAGAGAAATCCTTTGTAGAAGCCCTTTCAGGGATACTTTATTTGCCGCCGCTCTTCTGGCTTCAAGTTTTTATACTAATCGGCACGATAATGTTGGCGGCTTATGTTCAGCGGGGTTGGTGCCGATATTTCTGTCCCCATGGGGCAATTATGGCTATTATGAATAGATTCAGCTTCATTGGATTGCGTAGGGATCCCGTCAAGTGTGCTAAGGGCGAATGCCGCGAATGTGTTAAGGCTTGTCCCATGAAGGTTCGCATCTTGGATCTTCCATGGAAAAAGTTCAGCGATCCCGAGTGTATTTATTGCATGAAATGTGCTGATGTTTGCCCAAACGGGGCAATTAGACCAACATACCCCTGAAAATAATCCAATCATGCCCAGTAGGCTCTCGAATACTGGTTTAAAACTTCTAAGTAAACTTTTTTTGTCTGTTGACTTATTTTTTCCCAACTATATTTTTCTCTAACTTTCTTGTACGCGTTTTCCCTTAGCCAGTTCGCGTATTTCTCGTCCAAAAGGACTCTTGTAATACCCCATGCAAGGGAGTCAGGATTATTCGGGTAAACCTTAACCCCTGTAATATCATGTTCGACTATTTCTGACAAGCCTCCTGTATCGGAAACTACCACAGGACTCTTAGCCGCCATGGCCTCAAGGGCCACTATGCCAAAGGGTTCGAAGAGCGACGGAACAACAGATACATCTGCGCATCTTTGCAGTTTCTTAAGAGTTTTATCGTCTAAAAAGCCCGTGAACAACACTTTGTGGGCTAATCCTATTTTTTTAACAAGTTCTAATAGGTTTTCTCGCATGTATCCGTCTCCTACAATAATAAACTTTGCATTGACTTTTTCCAGGACTTTTGGTATAGCATTTATAAGTATGTGAACCCCTTTCTCATAAACTAGTCTTCCTACAAAAAGCACTATTTTCTCTTCGGGTAAAGCAAATTTCATCCTGAAATTGCTTATGTCAATTTCTTCATATTCCCTTGTTTCCACACCATTCGGTATCATGTCTAGCTTGTCCAGGGGAAGCTGAAAAATTTCTTTAACATGGTCGCGCATATAGTTGCTACAGCATATAACCTTCCAAGCCTCATAGGTTAGCCAAGCTTCCGTTTCATGAATCATTTTCTCGTAATCAGAATGGAGTCCGTTCCTTCTTCCAATTTCCGTAGAATGGATTGTCGCTATGAGGGGCTTTCTAAAAACATGTTTTAAGCCAATGCTTGCCGTTGCTACAAGCCAGTCGTGGGCGTGAAAAATATCAACCCCGCCCAGATCCTTGGCGATGGCTGCGGCCTCTTTCTGCATATTCATATTCATTAAATAAACCCAACTTGCAAAATCTGGTGCAGGATTCTTATACGAGCTTATTCTGAAAACCTCAGCGCCTTCAATTGTTTCATGTTGGGAGGCTCCAGGAAAATCACATGTAATCACGTAAACTTTTGCACCATTTTTTGCGAGATACTTTGAGAGGTAATAAACATGTGGCGATATTCCTCCAATAATCCTTGGAGGATATTCCCAAGTAAGCATCATAACCCTAACTTCGTCATGAGCCACTTGAAATCCGCTTCCTAATAACACTTCTGTATATTCTTAAAATCGCCCCAATCCATGTTTCATCTTTTGGCGTTACAACTTTTATTTTCCGCATTGGCACATTGTATATACGTTTTATTTCTTGTGCCATCCAAACAGATTTAGCAATCACTTTTTCAGCCTCATTCATGCCCAGCTGTTCAACGCTTTTTATAGCCATGTTAAGCGGCGAGTTTGCCCCATAAGAGCGGTGATCCTCAAGACTTTCAACCGTGTAGACAAACGGTATATGAAGCGCGTTTTTAAGGGTTACAGCAGCAGGTACAAAGTGCCAATCCTGAACATCCACAACATCTACCTGCCTGTTTTCTCTATACCATATAGTAGCCGCCGCTCTTGCTATTTCCTGGTTTAATGTAAGGGTCCATGTAAGCACGCTTATATGCGTTTTAACAGGATTCGTCACCCTGTATACGATTACTTCATTCTCCTTGACTTCTCCAGTAATGAAGTCATGATAAGTAACCGCGTAAGTTTTAACCCCCATTTTTGCAAGCTTAGAAGACAACTCTTTAACATAGTCTGAAAGTAGTCCAACAATTCTGGGAGGATACTCCCATGAAAGAATTATGACAAGCATGTTATCGCCAGTTATGTGAAGAGCGCACAGACCTTGATTATTCCCTTTCCGGTGAGGTAAAACCTTTTTCCGCCCTCAGCGTTAGTATAGCATTCAACATAGCCTTCACAGCCGTATTCTTCTAAGATCCTTTCAACTTCGGCCATATCTAACTGAAGGAAACGCGCCAACTCCTCGCTTCTTCGAGCTAGGTCTGGAGCTGTAGCACATAGGTTATGAAGTGTTTGAAGAACCCTTTCCGAGATTGGAATATCTTCCCTCAATGCTTCATCACAATAAACAAAGTTATACGTGCCAACCTTAAAAATATTGAGTTGCCCTTTTAACCTGATTGGATAAACTCTTCAGTCTAATCTCAATGACTTTTATAAGCTCATTTCTTAGATTTTGCCCCGTCAATCCGGAAAGTCTAATTTTCTTTAGTTTTTTAGCTAAAATTGTATCCTTTAAAGAGGTTTCCACCCATCTTTCAAAATCTCCGCGGTTATTATGGAATTCTATGGATTCTTGTTCAATTTTTTCTAAGGCGCTTAAAAATCCTTTAAGACTCCAAACCATCACTCCTGTAAATTTTTCCTCCCCAATCCCCTTGTAAAATGAGAATGGCTCATTGGCAGCGGCAACGGCGAGTCTTACGCGATTCTCAAAGTCTAGTATGGCCGCTTGGGCTGTAATGTAGGCATCAAATGGGGAGGAAAAAGGCCTAAAATAAGCGTGAACCTCTCCAGGGCCCCCGCTGCCTATGAACATGTAATGTAGATGATCGCTTATCTGGAAATACCTCCAAATTTTCAAAAAATCCTCATCACCTGACTCCTTTACTATTGGCTCCAGCTTCCTGAGAGAGGTGTAGTAGGCCCATTGCATTGTGTTTCCAAGCCAAGAGCTAGCGTCCCTTGACAAGTCAGCCCACGAAACCACACCTTCATGTTCAGGAACGTCAATTTCTCCGATTGGCTCGTATTTTTCTATGACTTCCGAAGGCGTGGCCATGTTCAAATGTTGCCATTCAAGGATTTTCTGAGGAAGATATTTAAGAAACTCGTGGATACCCGTTTCTGGCCAGTGATGCTCACCAAAGGTTTCGTAGTCTGGAAATATGATTATGCATTGGCCGGGCGTTGCAGCAAGCCAACCTGCATATTTTTCTGATGTTAGGGGCCATTCACTCCACCATCGCGCTGAAAATCTAAATCCTATATCATCAGTTAACTTATAGTTACGCAGAAGCAACTTCATTTTCTGGCATCCTTTTGGCCTGTAAACATAGTTGGGCGATCTACCATGCAGTATCCTTTCTATACCCTCTGTGAAAATCCCATTATAACCCAGATCTTCGATTGTTTTTGCAATGGCATTATTATATATTAGCTCGGTGTTCTCGAAAACTTTAGGCGTATAGCCCAGAATTTCCTGAATGGTTTTTTGATGCATTCTCACCTGCTCGATGAATTCCTCTTTTTCGGGATAAAGGCTTGCAAGGGAATGGAAGTAGGTTTGACCTAAAAGTTCCACACGGCCAGTTCTAACCAGTTGCCTAAATGTTTCAATTAGATCCCTATCAAACATTTCACATTGCTCAAGAAAAACCCCTGATATGCTAAATGAGAATTTAACTTGCTTTTTTTCATGTTTATACTTATCGATAAGTTCAAGCAGTATCTGATTTGATGGGAAATAACACTTGCTACAAGCTCTTTTAAAAATTTCCCTATCCTGCTTGTGGTCAAAATAATAGTTAAAAAGTTCTTCCTTCTTTAGGCGTCTAAAGACCCCGCCATCCCAGAAATAGTTCCCCCTCAATCTATGAGGCTGGTGAACTTCAAACACAAAGACAATATCCGTCAATGACTACACAACCTTTAACCTCTACGACTCTCTAATAATAACCAATTAAATCTTGTTTAAAGCCTTATGTACAAAATTACTTAGCATAAGGCTTATGCTTTTTAAAACAAAAAGAAAGGGGACGGGACTCAGCCTTTAAGTCTGGCTGCCTTTTCAAGGGCAACGACGCCTGGAAGTTTTTTCCCCATCAAGAACTCTATTAGGGCTCCTCCAGCTGTGCTTACGTAGGAAATATTATTCGCTAATCCAAGCTCTTGTAGTGCTGCTATTGTGTGGCCGCCTCCTGCAAGCGAGAAGGCCTTTGAATTGGCTATTTCCTCAAAGATTTTCTTTGTTCCGAAAACGAATTCGCTGTTTTCAAAAACGCCCATTGGGCCGCTGACAACTATGGACTTTGCGCTACGTATGATTTTCGCATACTCTTTAACGGTTTCAGCGCCTATATCATAGATTGGATATTCTGTTGGAAGATTTTTCACAAGAATTTCTTTGCGCTTCTTGTCAACTTCAACTGCCACATCGACGGGAACCTTGATCTTTTCTGGATATTTTTGCATGAGATCTTTAATGCCGGGCACTATGCCCAAAAATTTTTTCTCTTCTAAGAACTTCATGTTTTGCGGTCCTAGATCCACCCCTTTCGCAACTAGGAAAACATGTCCCACAACGCCGCCTGTTAGAACATAGTCAGCTATCTTATTGTCCAATACATACTTTGAAATTTCAAGTGAGTCATCTGCTTTTGCTCCTCCGAGAACGTAGATGCATGGTTTCTCCGGGTTCTCCAGCACTTTGCCTAAAGATTTCAGTTCCCTCTCCATTATTCGGCCTGCAACGCTTGGAAGAACAGCTGTAAAACCTACTATTGAGGCATGGGCTCTATGGGCTGCGGCAAAAGCGTCATTAACGAATAAGTTTGCTAATGGAGCTAATTCTTTGACGAGTTCTGATTTGGCGTGGTCTTCAGGTGTTCCTTCCTTGGTTTCTCCCGCAAAGTTTCTAACATTGTCAAGAACAAGCACTTCGCCGCTTTTTAGCTCTTTTATCGCATTTTTGGCTTTTTCACCATAGACGTCTTCCACATACCTTATAGACCTTCTAAGGACTTGGCCAAGAATTTCAGCATGCTGCCTCAATGGTATAAAGTCCGGATCGCCTTTTCGTCCCTGATGGGCAAGAACCACGACCTTTGCACCTTTCTCCGCCAGCTCTTTTATGGTGGATTCTCCGTGAGCCCTTATTCTGGTGTCGTCGAGAACCCTTTTTGTTTCCGGATCAACTGGGGAGTTGAAGTCAACTCTGACAAAAACTACCTTGTCTTTTACGTCAACGTCGTCCAAAGTTAAAAACTTCACCATATTTTTCCCTTCTTTGCTGGACAGAAAAAATGGGAATTGGAGTTTTTAAGTTTTAAATTTGAACCAGCTAGAAACCAGCTTTCTTCCCTATTAGTTCTATAAGTTCAACCATTCTGCAGGAGAAGCCCCACTCGTTATCGTACCATGCAAGCACCTTGACGAGGTTTCCAGCTACAACCATCGTGGAGAGGCCGTCGACAATCGCGGAGTATGGCGTGTGGTTTACGTCTGTTGAAACTATCGGGTCTTCTGTGTATTCAAGAATGCCCTTCAATGGACCTGCTGCAGCTTTCTTGAAGGCAGCGTTCACCTCTTCCTTAGTTACGCTTTTTTCCAAGACAGCTGTTAGGTCTGTTATGGAGACATTTGGAACGGGTACTCTGAGGGCTATTCCATCAAGCTTTCCTTTAAGCTCCGGTAAGACTAGCCCAGCTGCTCGCGCCGCTCCGGTTGTTGTGGGTATTATGTTTATGGCTCCAGCCCTTGCCCTGCGGAGGTCTCTGTGCACCAAGTCCATTATTCTCTGGTCATTGGTATAGGCGTGGGCTGTTGTCATGAGTCCAGCTTTTACGCCGAAGTTTTCATGCAGCACTTTAGTGACTGGTGCCACACAGTTGGTGGTGCATGAAGCGTTTGAAAGTATATTGTGGTTCGCATGGTCGTATTTGTCATGGTTTACTCCCAGAACTATGGTTATGTCCGGATTTTCAGCCGGAGCTGATATCAAGACTTTTTTTGCTCCTGCTTGAAGGTGTTTTGAAGCATTTGCTCTATCGGTGAATAGTCCAGTGGATTCAACAGCCAGGTAAACGTCCAAGTCCTTCCAAGGTAGCATGGCTGGATCCTTTTGCATTAGCACTTTAATCTCTTTCCCGTTTACTATAAGGTTGTTGTCTTTGACTTGTACGTCAGCGTTGAATCTTCCGTGTACTGAATCATATTTTAGGAGATGCGCTAGGGTTTTTGCGTCAGTTACATCATTTATTGCTACGAAGTCTATGTTTGCGTTTCTTTCAATAGCCGCTCTGAACAAAAGTCTCCCGATTCTTCCAAAACCGTTTATGGCAACCCTTATTGCCATTTAAATCACCATCACCCTTCGAATTCCTTTTATAATTGCAAAGATTCTACTAATTAATTTTCCTACGAGAAGTGGAAAAAATAAAAGAAAAAGGTGATGTTCTAGCGTAGTTTCATAAGGGCGGTTTCTGCAGCTAAGACGAAAGGCTCCCAAGTCTCATTTAAGGGCGGTGCATAGGCGGTGTCTGCCTTGGAAAGTTCCCGCACCGTCATATGCTTTTGTATTGCAATGGCTATGGCATTTATACGCTGAGTTACATCCTCTCCGCCTATAATTTGGGCGCCTATTACCCGTTGGGTTTCTTTTTCGATAACAAGTTTAACCCTTATTGGCAATGCACTTGGATAGTAATCTGCTTTCGTCTTTGAGGAAATTGCTCCAACAACCGTTTCTATACCTGCCCTCTTTGCCGCAGTCTCAGTTAGGCCTGTTACCCCTATTTGAGTATCATACAGCTTTGTTACTGCTGAACCGATAACTCCTGGAAAAGTCGCATAGCCCCCCGCCGCGTTTACCCCTGCCACTTTGCCCTGTCTGACAGCCACCGTTCCCAGCTGTTGCACCACAGGCCTCTGGGTTATAATGTTAACAGATTCTACACAGTCGCCTGCAGCGTAGACATCTTTTATGTTTGTTTCCATTCTCTGATTTGTCTTTATTAGTCTTGTTTCTCCTAGAGCTATTCCTGCATCCACTGCAAGCTGGGTATTTGCTCTAACGCCGAAAGCGCTTACAAACATGTCAGCACTTATTTGCTCTCCGCCGGCAACAATCCCAGTTACTTTATCTTTTCCAAGGAATTCTTCCACGGGTTTTCCTGTTAAAATTCTTATACCTTTATGCTGAAGCATTTCTTCAACATTTTTAGCCATATCTGGGTCAAGCATCGCCGGCAACACCTGGGGCAGCATTTCCACGACGCTTACTTGTAATCCCCTTTCTTGGAGAGCCACCGCGGTTTCTAGACCTATAAGCCCTGCTCCCATGACAACAGCATTTTTCGCTCCGTTTCTGATGGCTTGCTCTATTCTCTCTCCATCTTCAATTGTTCTTAGGGGAAGTATCCCTTGTTTCTCTCTTCCTTTTATTGGCGGAGTGAAGGCATTAGCGCCTGTGGTTATTATTAGGCTGTCATATGGAATTTCCTCGGTTTTTCCTGTTTTATCCACGGTTTCGACAACTTTTTTGCCCGTGTCTATCCTCGTCACTTTTGTCTCGGTTTTCAGGTTTAGCTTCATCATTCGATAGTAATCTGGCGGAAAAACTATCAAGTCCTTAAAGCTTGGGATTTTCCCCTCTATCACAAATGGTAGGCCACATCGGGAATACCCTGCATTTTTCTCTTCTGTTATGAGGGTTATTTCCGCGGTTCGGTCAGTTTTCCTAGCCGCGGAGGCTGCGTCAACACCTGCTGCATGGGCTCCAATTATTACTATTCGCTTTGGCAATGGTCTTTCCCCTTCTCGTTTTGCTTATTTCATTAGACTTTTATGCCATTCTACTGCCCGGTTGAAGTCCATCAAGTTTGCGAGTTCCCCTTGGAGATTTGAGGGTCTCACAACCAGCAGCCAGCCTTTTTCATATGGATCCTCGTTTAATGTTTCCGGTTTTGACTGGACTTCTTCGTTTACTTCCTCGACTGTTCCACTTATTGGTGCTATAAGGTCTGATACGGCCTTAACGGACTCCAAAGTTCCATATGGTTCATTCTGTTTTATTATTGCTCCAACACTTGGAAGTTCGGCATACACTATTTCGCGAAGTTGCTTCTGAGCGTAATCAGTTATGCCAATGCGCACTCGGTCACCTTCAACTTTCACCCAACCGTAATCCTTGCTGTAGTACAATCCCTCAGGCACTTCGTATCCATCAACTTTAACCACGAACATTTCACCCCTTAAGTAACATTATTTGTATGTTTTTCAGCCTTTAAAATTAACTGTGGGGCCTAATGATTACTTTACTTTTGGCTTTAATTTGGTGGACGTTGAGACAGCATATGATGTTAGCATGTTCTGTTTGCTTTTATATATGGAAATGTTTAATAAATTGGTTTTATGATAAGCTGTGCAGATGGAAGGATTTATTTGAGCGAGGAACTGGCTAAACTTCCACCACAGGTTCAGGAACGTCTCCTCAGACTTCAACAGCTACAACAGACCCTACAGTCAGTCTTATCTCAAAAACAGCAAGTAGAATTGGAATTAACAGAAATTGAGCAAGCTTTAAGCGAGTTGCAGAAAGCAGCTGAAGATGCTGTTATCTATAAAGCCGCTGGCTCTCTACTCATTAGGACCGATAAGGCCAAGGTAACCGCTGATTTAAACGAAAGAAAGGAGCTTCTGAACATGCGTGCTTCGGTTTTAGGAAAACAGGAAGAACGGCTCAGAAGCCAAATGAAGGAACTTCAGGCTAAACTTCAACAGGATCTAAGTCCATTATCCAATTCTCAATCTTGACATATAAGTGGCTTGTGGAAAGTGAAAATGTGGAAGAATCAAGTTTGCCAGAGCTGACTCAGGATCAAATAGAATGCCTTTCTACGATAGCTGAAGAAACTGCAAGGCAACATGTTTTTTCTAAGGTTCCAGCGAAATTCTTGGAAAATCTGAACATAACAGTGGAAGTGGAAGGAGAAAAACCCATAACGCTTGCAATTGAGGTAGAATTAGTTCTTTCATCCGTTATGAAAGATTTCGATGCTAAGGGGCTAGCAGAGGAAGCCGTTAAAAAGGCTTTTGAGTCGGCTGAAAAATATTTAAGGGAACTGAGATGTCTTTCTCAGAAATAACAAAAGTATTAGATGGGTTGGACGCACGTTTTGTTGTTCTTTTATGTCATCATAACGCTGACCCGGACGCTATATGTTCGGCCTATGCTTTATCTACATTACTGAGAAAATATAAGCCCCAAATAAGATTTGAAATTGGCGCATCGCAGGGAGTAAGCCGCTTATCTAAGCATGTACTCAAGCACCTGCCAGTTACCGTGGAAACGCGCCCTCACGTTGAAGATGCTGATGTTCTCATTTTGCTGGATACAAATACCATACAGCAGCTTGACAATTTAGCTGATAAAGTAAGGGTTTCAAAGGCTCCGATAATTGTTATTGACCACCATGCGGTTCATCCTGAAACAGAAAAATTAGCTAGGCTCTGCATAGTGGATGAGAATGCTTCATCTACATGCGAGATAGTTCACCGCCTCTATAAACAAGCGAACATTAAAATGGATTTAGAGGAGGCAAAAGCGCTTTTTCTAGGAATAGCCTTTGACACTCGCCACTTTGTCCTCGCCGGCACTTCAACGTTGAAAACTCTGGCTGAGCTTGTAGATGTGGGCGTAAATGCCCAAGAAACCCTTGCAATTCTTTCCTTGCCAATGGACTACTCTGAAAGGGTGGCTAGACTAAAAGCTTGTAAAAGAGCCAAACTTTTCAAGGTAGGCGAATGGATAATTGCCCTGTCCCATGTAAGCGCCTTTCAAGCCTCTGCGGCACGCGCCATAATAGATCTCGGCGCCCACGTGGCTGTTGTTGGCGGTCAGAAAAATGAAAACTTAGAGATAAGCCTTCGATGCACGCGGGAGTTCCATGAGAAAACTGGAATTCACTTGGGCAGAGATATAGCTAAACCGTTGGGCGAATACCTAAAGGGGATGGGCGGCGGCCATTCTACCGCTGCCGGTGTTAACGGTACAGGTGAAATTGAATCTGGGTTAAAAAAGTGCTTAAAGCTTCTAAAGGATAAAATGACTAAAGGATAAACTTAATTTTAAGTAGCTACTCTTAAATGGAAGTGCCTTTGGCTTAACGTATGGTGGAACATCAAATTATGGCAGTAATCAAAACCAAGGGTCTCACATACACTTATCCTGGAGCTGTAAAACCTTCAATAAATAATGTTTCCATAAAAATAGAAAAAGGCGAATTCGTTCTAATCACTGGACCAAGCGGATGTGGAAAAACAACACTTTGCCGGTGCTTTAACGGTCTGATACCGCATTTTTATCAAGGCAAACTGGAGGGTGAAATAAAAGTCGCTGGTCTAACGGTTCAGGAGCATCCTACATGCGAACTTGCAAGACATGTTGGTATGGTATTTCAAAATCCCGAGAATCAGCTTTTCGCTCTATCCGTTGAAAAGGATGTAGCCTTTGGACTGGAGAATTTGGGTTTGCCTAGAGATGAAATTCGTAAAAGGGTGGATTGGGCGCTTCAAATAACTGGCATATATGATTTGAAGGATCGCGCCCCCTACGAGCTTTCTGGGGGGCAGCAGCAACGTGTTGCTATAGCTTCGGTTTTAGCTATGCAACCTGAAGTTATGGTTTTAGATGAGCCTACCTCTTTCCTTGATCCTTTAGGTGCCAAAAAGATTTTTGATGTAATCCATGAAATTAACAAGAACCTTGGAATAACAATAGTTCTTGTTGAACATAGATTAGATTTAACGATCAGATATGCTGATCACATAATTATAATGGATGATGGAAAAGTCATTTTGGATGGGGATCCTCGTGCTGTCCTAGGTTCCGAAGCGATGCGCCTCCTTGGAGTGGGCATACCCAAAGCTACCCGCTTATATCAGATGCTCGAAGCTGAGGGAATAAAACTTAGCGGGAAAATTCCCCTGTCCTCAGACGAGTTAGCTGAAAAAATTAGGAGGGTTCTTAGAAGTCATGATTGAGGTTCAAGATCTGTATTTTACGTACCCTAGTGGTGTGGAGGCTCTTAAGGGAATTTCTCTCACAATAAAAGATGGAGAATTTGTGGCTATAATGGGCGAGAATGGGGCTGGAAAAACGACCCTTGTGAAGCACTTTAACGGGCTTCTAAAACCTACAAAGGGTAGAGTGCTCGTGAATGGTGTAGATACAAGAAATGTTAGTGTTGCCACCCTAGCAAGAAGGGTTGGTTTTGTATTTCAAAATCCTGATCACCAGCTTTTCAGCGAGACAGTTAAAGAAGAAATAGCCTTTGCCCTTAAAAACTTCGGTTTTAGCAGAGACATAATAGAAAGGCGTGTAGCCTGGGCTTTAAACCTTTTAGGCCTAACCCAGTATGAGAAAACTTCTCCATTTATGCTTAGTGGGGGCGAAAGGAAACGTGTGGCCCTAGCATCAGTCCTCGCATGGGATCCTGAAATCTTAATTCTAGATGAGCCCACTATCGGTCAAGATTACAGGCAGAAAGAGAACCTTCGCCAATTCATCCTCCAAATGAAGGCTCAAGGGAAAACCATAATTGTGGTCACCCATGATGTGGAGTTCGTGGCGGAATGCAACCCAAGGGTCTTGTTGATGCGTGGGGGAAAAATAGTTGCGGATGGAGAAGCCAGGAAGGTGCTTACGGACTTGGAAATTTTGACTTTTGCTTCAATAATTCCTCCGCAGGTAACTCAAATTTTCTTACACTTATCCGATATGGGCTTCCCTAAGGAAGTTATAGACTTATATGAAGCCAAAGAATTTTTGCTTAAAACCTTAGGGAGGAAGGCTAAATGAGCATGTTTAATGGGCTAAGATTTAGAAAAGTTTCTTCGCCGATACATAATTTGGATCCGCGGATAAAATTTGTCTATGCATGTATCATTTTTGCAGTCGCCATCCTCTTCTGGGAGTTCATACCATTAGTCTTTCTTTTCATAATTCAATTCCCATTCGTTTTCCTGGCCAGAGTTAGACGGGAATGGATGCATTCCATGAAGGGGGCAGCATTTTTAGCATCAATAATATTCCTTACAAACTTCATTTTCTCATTCATAAGCGCAGGTTACAATCTTAAATTATCTTCCATCGAATATGCCTTAGCCATGACTTTAAGGTTCTTGGTACTTGTAGAATCTTTCTCTATATTCTTCTTAACAACATCTCCGGACCATTTAGGCTTAGCCCTAGAACAAGCCAAGGTGCCCTACGAGTTTTGTTTCGCTTTCATAACGGCAGTGCGCTTTGTTCCAGTGCTAGCTGAGGAAGCGCAGACCATAATGGATGCTCAAAAAGCTAGAGGTCTAGAACTGGAAAAGGGGAATTTTCTAAAGAGGGTTAGAAACTACATTCCAATTCTTATACCACTTATTGTGAGCGCCATTCGCAGAAGCTTAGAGCTGGCTGAGGCCATGGAGTCTAGGGCTTGGGGAGCAACTAAAAAACGTACGAACCTTTATGTTCTAAAACTGCATAGGAAAGATTACTTTCTCGCCGCTTTCAGCATATGCCTCTTGGCTGCCGCAATTTATGTGCGTCTATACATTTCTATCCCTAGCCTTGAAGCAATTCTAACTGGATTTTGGACACCGTAAGACTTTTAATATAGACGGCGGTGTAAATGGGTTTCGCGGAGCTGAAAAGCTTGAAATGGTTGAAAGCTGCCGCCGAAGAAATAATTTCGGGAATCAAAAACTGCATTGAGGAGTTAAATCCAAAAGAGGTTGAACGCTTTATTCAACTTCTGCTTGCGGCAAAGGACAAGAAGATATTCGTTGTAGGCATGGGACGAAGCGGATTCGTTGGCCGAGCTTTTGCCTTGCGTCTAATGAACTTGGGATTCAATGTTTACTTCCTCGGCGAGACAATAACCCCTGCCGCTGAAAAAGGCGACTTATTAATCGCTATTTCCGGAACTGGAAGCACAAAAATGGTTTTGACTGCAAGCATGGCTGCAAAAGAAATAGGTGCTACTGTAGTCGCCATAACTTCTTTCCCAGAATCCCCCTTAGGTCAAATTGCCGATCTTGTTGTCACCGTTAAAGGTCGAACCAAGGCAGGATGGCCTAAAGAAGAGGATTATCTTGCACGACAACTTATGGGCGAAAAGGAGCCCTTATCTCCCCTAGGAAGCATCTTTGAGAATAACTGCATGGTTTTTTTAGATGGTTTAATTGTTGAGCTTATGCACCGCTTAGGCAGCACCGAAGAAGATTTGAGACGTAGACATGCAACAATAGAGTGACCTAGCGTAGGAGTGTGTGGAAAATCCGGGCTAAATGGAAAAAGAAAAGAATGCGCCGCCAGAAAAAGAAGAGGGAGAAAAGGAGAGCCCGTTACAAATAAAGGCGTGGCATAGGGGTTATTTTAAGACTTTGGTTTATAATTTAGTCCATAAGAATGGGTTAGTTATTTGACGTCCATATAGTTTATTAATACTTGCTATATTGTATTTTTTGATAGGATATATTTCAAAAACTGAAAGGGGACAAAATGGCGAAGACCCAAAAAAGCATAGAGAAATCAGAGATAAGTGTAACCGTTGAAGGAAAGCGTGAAAAAACAGCTATCTTTCGAGAAGTCTATCCAATTAAGGAGCCCTACGTTTATGCCGCCATAGTGAAAGATCCTGAGACTCAAAAGATCCTATACGAGGTTATAGAGCCTACCCTACAAAAAGGGGAAGAGGAGCTGCTGAAAGAAATAAAGGCCTTTCTTATGGAGGAAGTTGACGTTAGCGCAAAGGAGATAGGAAACAAAGAAAAAGCTGAAGATTATCTAAAGAAAAAAGTTTTAGAAATTCTTAAAAAGTACCGCATAAAAGTCCCCTCAGAATCTGTTGATAAGCTTCTGTATTATGTTGTGCGGGACTTTGTGGGTTATGGCAAAATAGACCCCCTCATGAAGGACCATTTCATTGAGGATATTTCCACCGATGGTGTAAACATACCCATATATGTTTGGCATAGAGTCTATGAGTCACTCCCAACAAACATAATATTTAAGGATGAAGAGGAGTTAAACTCTTTCATAATACGCCTGGCATACTTGGCTGGCAAGAACATCTCAATAGCCTCTCCAATTTTAGACGCCTCCTTGCCAGATGGTAGCCGTGTACAATTAACTTATGGTAGCGAGGTGACTAGGCGGGGTTCAACATTTACAATTCGCCGCTTTCGATTAGATCCTCTTACCATTTCAGACCTTATAGCTTTCAACACCCTTTCCTCAGAGATGGCAGCATACTTATGGTATATAATTGAGAACCGTGCCTCAGTGCTTGTGGCTGGAGGTATAGCATGCGGAAAAACAACCATGCTTAACTGTCTTTCCATGTTTATTAAACCGGAAATGAAGATAGTTAGCGTAGAAGATACCCAAGAGCTTAATCTGCCCCATGAAAACTGGGTTCCATCCGTGGTTAGGCTTAGCTTCGGCCGTGAGGAAGGCGCAGGCAGCATAACCCTCTTCGACTTGCTTAAGGCTGCTGTTAGGCAGAGGCCTGATTACATTATCGTCGGTGAAGTTCGAGGGGAAGAAGCTTACACGCTCTTTCAGGCTATGGCAACTGGTCATCTTGGAATGTGTACGATGCACGCTGAGTCTGTTGAAGCTGTTATAAACCGCTTAGAATCTGAGCCTATGAACATTCCAAGGCCTCTCATCGCTTTAACCAATTTAGTGATGATAATGGCAAGGACAGAGGTTGGAGGGAGACCTGCCAGAAGGGCTTTGACGGCTACTGAAATAACTGGGCTTGATTCTGTTTCTAAAAACATTTTAGTCAATGAGGTTTTCCGCTGGAAGGCTAGAGAGGACATTTTTGAGCATGTTGGAAAAAGTTTCCTTTTAGAAAGGCATATGAAAAAGATGGGACTAAGCGAGGTTGAAGTTGAAAACGAACTTCAGCGTAGAAGAATTATTTTAGAGTGGATGGTTAAAAAGGGAATACGCCGTTATTTGGATGTGGCAAGCGTAATTCGCGAGTATTATGCCAATCCGGAAAGGGTTTTCCAAAGGGCAAGGATGGAGTTGTATTGAAGGGCAGGAATTTGCATAAAACAAAGGGTGAGAAGACCTCGAATAGGGAGTCTGAGCCTTCGCGGGGAGGATTGCGATACTTGGCCTATAGCCTGGTAGGTCGGAGGATAAGTCGCATTTTGCCTTTATTCAGGGACTTGGATGTGCGCTTGGAGAAGGCTAAACTTAGAATAAACTTTAAAGTATACGTCAGCTTAATCGTTTTATCCACGGTTCTTACCGCAACTATAGCTTTTGTAGCATTTCCTCTTATCCTTATATTCATTTTACAGACGCCTTTGTTACCAGCCATGCTTTTCGGCTTCGGAGGCGGGCTTTTTGCAATAGCCTCCACAATTTTTGGCTTTTACTTTTATCCAATATATCGCGCTGACAAGCTTAAGAGGACTTTAGAGGACGAGTTGGCCTTTGTTACTGGCTATATGGCTATTCTCGCAAGTGCTGGTGTGCAGCCTGAAAAAATTTTCTATTCGCTTTCAAATCTTCCAATACCCTTAACGGTTTCCGCTGAAGCAAAAGACATTATTAAAGATGTAAATCTTTTTGGGTTTGATATTATATCTGCTCTGGAACGGGCCTCTAAAAGATCGCCCTCGGAGAAGTTTCGCGAATTAATTGAAGGTTTCATCTCTACGATCCATTCTGGAAGCAGTCTTTCCAATTATTTAAAGGGAAAATCCATGGAATACATGAAACTTAAGAAGATGTCTCTTCGTAAGTTTTCGGACACGCTGTCCATCCTTTCCGAATTCTATGTGGCTATACTTGTCACAGGTCCCCTTCTCTTAATAATCATGCTTGCAGTTATGGCTATGATGGGTGGGGGAACCTTGTGGTTTCTAACGCCTGAGCTTCTGCTTGGCATATTAACATATATTGGGATCCCCGTTAGCTCCATCATGTTCCTCCTAATCCTAGACGCGGTTTCGCCTAAATGGTAGTTGACCATGCCCAAAATAAAGAAGCGCTTGAAGCATTTCATATGGGCCGCGTCGGCTATAGTAGCCTTAACCATAATTATTTTAGGTTTCTTTCTCGCTTGGGGGACTCGAAGTTTTGATGAGTTTGTCTTCTTCGCCGTTGTAGTTGGCTTTTCCCCTCCAGCTGTTATAAACTACTTGGATTATCGCTGGAAGAGGGCGGTTGATGGACACCTTCCCGATCTCTTCCGCAGCATTGTTCAGGCTCAGGAGACGGGCATGACGTTGCCCCGTGCTTTAGAGGAGGCAGCAAAAAGGGATTATGGCCCCCTCACAGCGGAATTGCGTAAAATGACCATTCAAATTTCCTGGGGTTTAACCCTTGAAGAGGCTTTGCTGGCTTTTGCAAGGCGCGTAGACACAGTTCTAGTGCATAGAATAGTTCCATTAATAATTGAGGCGAACCGCTCTGGGGGACGTGTAGAAAAGGTTTTCGAGCCTATGGGAAAGTTTGTCCAGTCAACCCTTACGCTTCAAAAGGAGCGTTATACCCGGTCAAGGCCATACATCGCCATCATTTATGTCGCCTTTTTCGTTTTCATATTCACTATAGTGTTACTCTTTAGATCCTTCTTTGTAGGCATAGAGGGCTCCAACATCTTTGGCGCGTCTGTGATGGCGCCTGAGGACATGAAGCGACTATTCTTTCACATGACAGCCCTACAGGCCTTTTTCAGTGGCCTTGTTGCCGGAAAAATGGGAGAAGGCACCATAAGCGCCGGAATGAAGCACAGCCTAGTGCTCATGCTTTCAGGATATTTGGCCATAAAACTTTTCCTATAGGAGGAATAGCCGTGACAAGGAAGGGGGCTCAGTCTCTCCGTCTCTGTATGGATAAGCGAGCCATAACGCCGGTGCTCAGCAACCTTTTGCTTATGGTTGTTGCCGTGGCAGCCATGTCCATAGCCGCTGCTGCCACATACATTATAACGTCTAACCTTCGCGAGACGATGGGTGAGCGCATAGTAATAGAAGACGTGTGGTTCTGTAGGGCGGAGGATGGCAGCAAGCGGATAAATGTCACCGTGCTTAATGTGGGGAAGATTGACGTTAGCATTTCACGTGTATACATTTACAGAAACCAGCATCTCGTAAGTGTGATAAGGCTTCAAATTCCCTTGGAAGTCGGCGACTACGAAGAGATGCTGATACCATATGGCGAATGGCAATCCGGGGAAACATACCGCATAGAGGTTGTAACCCAGAGGGGATTAAAGGTTGAGGATTATTATAAGGCACCTTAAAGGTTTCCAGCATGACAGGCGTGGTGTAAGCAATGTTTTAGTTGTGATGCTAAGCCTAGTCCTAGTAACAGTAATAGTTGCGAACGTGGTGCTCTGGAGCTACCAGATGAATCAATATGATTGGGAGAGGGCGCAAGAAAACCTAAAGCTCATAAATGTGGAGCGCAACTACAAATTTTTAAACGCCAGCGAAATCCAAGTCATAAATGGTAGCCATTTAGGCGGACTAACCTTTAGAGAAGAGGAATACTCTTCCGGAAATACATCGGGCAGTGGAGGGGGAATCCGCTACTTATACCCGTCAGGATACAATACTTTAGGCGGTACCCAACATGTTAGCGGCTCCCCATCTGATCTGGAGGCTAATGATGGCTCCTACATGATTTTTAGGAGCTCCAGAACCCAAGGAATTACGGACTACGTGGATCAACAAAGCAACGTGGATGGAAACCCAGATAAAGGCACACATTCAAACCTCGCAGCGTTAAAAGCCACAGACAATGTGTACGACGTGCTAAATGAATTAAAAATTGTTAATGAAAATATATCTGCAAAAACAGATGCGTTCATAGCCTATCGTAGCAATACTGGAACAAACAGGCTTTCATCACCCAAATCCAGAACTTGGACCGGCAGCATAGCCTCTTGGAGCAGCGAGGTGGAATTGCCCTCTGCTGGTAGTCCAGTTCGCTGGGTTAGGGTAGCCTATTGCCCAGTTCAATCGAGGGGTTATGAGAAAATAGTTGTAACACTTTCCGACGATAGGTATTATGATGCTTACATCTGGAATGGAAGCCAATGGCTTGTATTCAATAACATAGGCTATTACGCTTATCAATTCTTCTACAGGGGATTTGATGTTGCCTATGAGCATGCTTCCGGAAGGGCCTTAATCGTATATTCGCGGGGGACTTTATCAAATGAGATAGGATACAGAATCTGGGATGGAACAACATTATCCCAAGAGTATATTCTTGATCTGCCTTACACAAGTGGATATGTGTATTGGATTAGTTTGGCAACCTGTCCAGGAACACGAAGCGGAACATCCGACGACAACGAAATAGCCATGATATACCTTGACTCAAACACGGACGTGCATGGTTACATTTGGACTGGTTCTGAATGGAGCCTTATGAAAGCAACAAGAGTCTGGGACAATACTGCTGCAACTGCCATGAGAGAATGTATAGCCGTAGCCTATGAAAGCCTAAGTGGAAGGGCGATATTCGTCTGGGGTGACGCCGTACGCACAGACAACTATTATAGAATTTGGGATGGAACGGCTTTAAGTGAAAACACGCTTCTGGACGCAAGTAACGCTGGCGGAGTAAGCTACTGGTTTTCGCTCAAGCCTAACCCGTGGGGAAATGACATGATACTTGTCATAGTTGATGGTGGAAGAGACTTAAACACGTACTATTGGAATGGTTCAGCGTGGACGCAACATTCGGAACATGATGGTAGTGTAGATACTAACGCTGGAAGATGTGCGGATTTCGCATGGTATAGTCCGACACAGGGACTGCTTGTATGGGGAGCAACAAATAATCAGATTTCATGGAGGACATTCACTGCGCCGAATACATGGAGCACAGAATCCACAGTTAACGCTGCTGGCACACATCCTTGGGTCCAATTAAAAACAAATACTAGAAACATAGACGGCGACATTAAAGTTTTAGGGGCAGACCTCAACTCAGACTCTAAGATAGGTGTGATAATATGGAATGGCACATTCTTCGCGTTAACAGAAGCTGCAATAACAACGGACACGCAGGGAACAACCTACGAATGTTTCGAGATAGAATTCATGCATTTTGGTCCAATTACCATAAACTATCAGCTTGACCTTGAAGTTCAATGGATAAACGCTAACTACACCAGACCCAACGAATATTTATGCATTTATACGGGCACGCTTAACTCTGAAAATTTACAAGTAGATGTTTGGACTGGCACTTCGTGGGTAACAATCATAAGCGCATTATCGCCTAACACGTGGAATAATGTTTCCGTTTCAGACTACCTAACGTCCAGCACGTTTACAATAAGGTTCAAAGCTACAACAGAAACAAACGACTTAACCCAAAGCAGTTGGCAGATAGACTGCGCTCTGCTTCACACTTGGTCAGTAGTTTTCTACGAACGCACAGCAGACCAAAAATTGAATATAAAGCCTTCCCCATCAAGGCAATCGGCTTATAGTCGAGCAGCGTCACAGCCACTTAACATTCTCCTACAAGCCTCTCGGCTTGCTGTTTTTCCAAGGATAGCTAGTCAACTAACCACAATTGTAGCGACCGCTACTAAGCAACTCACATACACCAGAACAGCAAATA
>CAZAPQ010000089.1:0-29943 GCA_964487415.1 uncultured Candidatus Bathyarchaeia archaeon
AAGTGGAACGTGGGACAGCTGTGGAAATAATGACTGGGGCCCCGATACCTGAAGGTGCAGATGCCGTAGTAATGGCTGAAGATGTCGAAAGAAAAGGCGATGAACTACTGGTTTATAGCGCGGTGGTAAAGTATGAGAACGTCATGAAAGTTGGGTCTGATATCAAGAAAGACGAGATCGTACTAAGAGCAGGGCAGGGGTTGGGGGCGCGGGAAATAGGCGTTCTGGCGGCATTAGGTATTGATAAGGTTAAGGTCTACAAAGTTCCCGTTGTCGCAGTATTATCAACCGGAGCTGAAGTAACCGAACCCGGTAAACCCCTTGCGCCAGGAAAAATTTACGATATAAATTCCTATAGCCTGAGCGCAGCCGTTCTGGAAAGCGGTGGAAAACCGTTGCGCTTGGGAGTTTTTCCAGATGACATAAATGAAATTGAAAGGGCGTTAAAGACAGCGTTAGCGCAAGCGGACGTGGTTATAACCTCAGGCGGGGTCTCGGTGGGTCCTAAGGATATAATCCCCAAAGTGCTGGGCATGCTCGGAAAGCCGGGAGTAATCATATGTGGAATAGCAATAAAACCGGGAAAACCGACAACTGTGGCGTCTATAAATGGTAAACCTGTTTTTTCCCTTCCCGGGCATCCCGCCTCAGCTCTAATGATTTTCCATCTTCTAGCACGCCCTGTAATCGAAGGTTTTGCTGGACGATGTTCCACACAAAACCAGGTATTGAAAGCCCTTGCCTCCACGCGAATGTTTTCAGCAAAGGGTAGGAGAACCTTCATTACCGTTAAGCTTAAAAAAGACGAAAAAGGCTTATTTTGGGCTGAACCAGTGCCCACAGGGCTTTCGGGCGCCATAACCACTCTAGCCAAGGCTGACGGTTTCATAGAAATTCCTGAAAACCAACAGTTTGTAGAGGTAGGCGAAGAAGTCCAAGTCACCCTTTTCAAAGGCCTCTATTTCTAGAGGCAGAGTAAGCCGCGAAAATCCATGTTAAAAATAGGTAAACTAACATGATGGATGAGAGAGCTAAATCGCTTCCAGCAGTATAGTAAAGCATACAAATAGAGAATGTCGTGGCTGTAAAAAACAGTATGGTGATAATCCATAACGCCCAACCTTTTTTCATAAACAACCCAAACGCTGATATTATGCTTAATGCCCCAATTAACGCCATGTGAACTAGCCTAAAATCCAAGGCTAAAGCTGCAAGGCATAAAATGCCACTGACAATGTAAAAGCAAAGAGCAGCAAGCAAGCCTAAACTTCTTTTAGACTTCAAACCCATAACCATCGCCGATTCAAGCATCTAAATTAATGAACTAATATTAATAAGTTTACGCTGCTTCCCTAGCAAGCGAAAAGTTTAGAGCAAGCCTTTTCAAATAGGCATGCATATCAAGGTGAAAAGAGCGGTGGGCTTTCGGGAACTTTTCATCTCACAATCTAACATTTTCAGCGGTTTCAAGAAGCCATTTGAAGAAGCCGATTATGTAGTTATTGGTGTTCCATTTGATGTTACAAGCACGTATAGAACCGGCGCTAGATTTGGACCCACTGCGATACGAGAGGCATCCCTAAACATTGAAACTTACAGTTTCCGTAGCAATATGGACATAGAAGATTTACGGATGCATGATGCAGGCGATTTACACGTCTCCGCTGATACTTCTGAGACCATTGAAAGGATAGCGAAGGTAGCGAATGAAATTCTGGAGAAAGGAAAAATGCCTGTTTTTATAGGCGGAGAACATACGATAACGTTCGGAGCTGTCAAAGGCCTAGGCCCTAAAATTTCGAAAACCGCTATAATAAGCTTTGACGCTCACCTTGACCTGCGGGACGAATTTATGGGACTTAAACTTTCACACACGACATTTATGCGTAGAATAAATGAACAGCTAAGGCCGGCCAAAATAGTTGAAGTTGGAACTCGAGCTGTATGCCGAGAGGAGCTAGACTATGCGGAAGAAGCCAAGATCTATTATTTGCCAGCGCACAAGATCAGAAAGGAAGGCATAAATCACTCTATAAAATGTTTAAGGGAGGAAATTTTAGACGCAGAAAGCATTTACTTATCAATAGACATGGATGTTCTTGATCCTGCTTACGCTCCAGCTGTACAAAATCCTGAACCAGATGGGCTGGAAACCTTCACTTTGCTTGAAATCCTATGCAATTTGTGTGACAAAAGAGTGATAGGATTTGACGTTGTAGAGGTGGCCCCGATTTACGATCAAGGTGTTACAGCAATTCACGCTGCCAAAATAATTTTTGAAGTGCTTTGCAATTTGGAACAGCATAAATTTAGCTAAACACTTTATGCTTTGCTTCTCAGCATTTTTGCTACGAAGAAACCATTACACTTATGAATATGGGGGTAAAGCCTCCTACACTTACTCATTCCTCTAAGTCCAGGTAAACCCATTTTTTGCTCTATGTCCACTAAAAGGAATTCTGGGTGCCACTTTAGGAAGCGTTCAATGAGCATTTCATTCTCTTCTACGGTTATGCTGCAAGTAGAGTAGACTAATGTCCCTCCAGGTTTAACTTTTTCCGCAACATTTTCAAGCATACGCCACTGGATTTCAGCCATCTTCTCTACGGAACGTGAGGTAAGTCTCCATTTCGTCGATGGAAGTTTAGCGAAGGAACCTGTGCTTGTGCAAGGCGGATCTAAAATTACAAGATCAGCTTCCTGCGAAACTGGTATAGTGTTGCACGCATCGGCAATTATGGGCTGGGCAATTTGGACCCCCATCCTGGCGACTTCGTTTTTCCAAACATCCATCCTGCGCTTTGAATAGTCTAAAGAGTATATTACTCCCTTATTAGACATAAGCTGTGCTAAATAGGTCGTTTTGGCTCCTGGAGCCGCGCAGACATCCAAAACCACCATTCCAGGTTTTGGATCAGCAACTTCTGCTGCGAAACAGCTTGCTTTGTCTTGAATATAAAATAGGCCTTTTTGAAAGCTTCTAGTTCTTGTTAAGGGATGATTTGAACTTAAAACTTTATAGGCATACTTTAGCTCCTCAACTTTCTCCACCCTTATACCATCCAACATAAATTCCTCGAGAATATTATTTTCCTCCTCTTTGAGCGTATTCACCCTTATATAGGTTGGAGGGCTTTCCAGGTTCGCCTCAAGCATGTCAATGGCTTCCTTCCTACCAAAAAGCTTGAAACAGTATTTCACAAACCATGTGGGATGGAAAGTTAAAAGTCCAATTCTCTCCTCGTCACCTACCCCCTTCAAAATTTTTTCAAAATTCTCCGTCAAAAGTAATCCTAAAACATGTTCAATGTTTCGTAGGGTTTTCCATCCTAAAATCGAGCGGGCATGCTTAACTATTTCGGCCGCCTCTTTAAAATCAACTTTTAACCAATTTTTGGCAATTCTTGTCTGATAAACATAAAGCCTTAAGAAGGATTGGACTCCAATGGTGAATTCTGCTGGGGATTGCGGTTTCAAAACCTCGTTAATGAAACGGTCTATAAAGTTCCGGCGCCTGACAGTTTCATATATAAGCTTATGGGCAAGTCTAAGGGCATCGGCATTTTCGATGCCAAGCTGCTTACTTGTCTTAGTTAAAGCCAAATGCTCGTTAAATTTCCGCGTTTCCATCCAGCTTAAGGCTTCGATGGCGAGGGCCCAGGCTTCTCTAAACAATTATACCGCGCTCCAATATTGCTCGTAAGATTTTAGTCTAGCTTGCTCATATTAAAGGTTAGGTTAAGAGCGAGAAATGGCGCAGAAGAAGCTGGACGAATTTTGCATTGAAAAACCCAAGCCCAGGGAAATAAAAGCGGAGGCTCTGCCCTCCATAGAAGCATTAAGGCAGGATAAAAAGCAGAATTTTCCACCCATAGCCGAGGCAGACCTTCCACCCTCATATTTAGTTTCAGCTACTTACGACGGAAAGGCTGGGAAAGTTTTAATAAAGCTTTACGAGCCTGTTTCCGGTAAAATCTACTTTTGGTATGATAATACTGGGCATAAGCCATACTGCTTCACAAACTTATCGCCTTTTGAGCTTGAGAAAATGGATCGTTTAATAAATCATCCGGGCTTTGACCATTTTGAAATTGAAGAGAAGTTCGACCCGCTTCTGGACAGGACGGTAAAAGTGACAAAAATTGTAGCGAAGGATCCCCTGGCCATCGGAGGCCGCCCTAAAGGCTGCATTAGAGACATCATCCCGGAAGAGTTTGCGAAAGTCTCTAATGGAGCAGTTTCCCCTGAGGCCGTCAAAGTTTGGGAATCTAAGATAAAATACTATCAGTCCTACATCTATGACAGGGGGCTTTTTCCAGGTATGATTTACGAGATTAAAAACGGCGCTTTGTTAATGAAAAAGTTGGAAGAAGCTGAGGTTATGGTTAAACGGATAAAGGAAGTCTTCAAGGATGCCTCGCCAGAGGAGCTGGAGTACATTGAGCAGTGGGCTAGGCTTTTGGAGTATCCGGCCCCGAAGTTTCGATATGTAGCCATGGACATAGAAGTTTTTAGCCCTGTTGCTACAAGAATGCCTGATCCCCGCGAGGCAGCATACCCAATTATATGTGTATCATTTTATGGCTCGGATGGTAGGAAAGTGGTTTTCCTCTTAAAGAGGGAGGGTGTACAGGAAGGCAATGAACAGTTGCCGGAGAATGTTCAAGTTCAATACTTTGATTCAGAAGAAAAGTTGTTGAAGGCTGTTTTTGACTTCTTATGGGACTACCCGTTTGTCATAACCTTCAACGGCGACGACTTTGACCTTCGATATCTAGCTCACAGATCAGAGAAATATGGGTTTAAACGTGATGAAATCCCGATAGAATTGGGTAAGCGTGTTTGTCTCCTGAAGTATGGAGTGCATATAGATCTTTACAAGTTCTTCTTCAACAAGTCCATTCAAGTATATGCGTTCAGCAATCGGTATAGGGATGTAACCCTTGATGATGTTGGCAGGGCCCTACTTAATCTTGAGAAGGTTCCGTTAGAGAAGAGTATAGGCGAATTGACCTACACCGAACTTGCCAGATACTGTTTCAGGGATGCTGAAATCACTTACAAACTCGCAAACTTTGAAGATGAACTTACTCTAAAGCTTATTCTTGTCTTATCCAGAATAAGCGCCATGCCAATGGAGGATGTAAGCCGTCAGGGCGTTTCTCGCTGGATAAGAAACTTTCTACACCGTGAGCACCGCAGAAAGGGCATACTCATACCAAACGCTGAGGATATCCTTGTTTTAAAAGGTAAAACAGCTACAAGGGCCATAATAAAAGGTAAAAAGTATAAGGGCGCCATTGTAGTTGAGCCTGTTCCAGGAGTTCATTTTAATGTTGCTGTTATGGACTTTCCCAGCCTATATCCGTCCATAATAAAGATTTGGAATTTAGGTTATCAGTCCATTTTATGCCCGCATTCAGAGTGCCGGGCAAACGTTGTTCCGGATACCCCCCATTGGGTTTGCATAAGGAGGCGTGCCCTAGAAAGTCTTCTTATAGGCTCTCTTCGTGATTTGAGGGTTTCATGGTATAAGCTTAAATCAAAGGATAAAACATTACCGACTGAGCTTAGAAGCTGGTATAACGTAATACAGGGGGCCCTTAAGGTCATCCTCAACGCCAGCTACGGTGTCTTCGGAGCCGAAACCTTTGACTTGTACTGTCCACCAGTCGCGGAGGCAACAGCTGCCATAGGCAGGCATTCAATAACGAGGATAATTGACAAGGCTAAGGCGCTTGGCATTCAGGTGCTTTATGGCGACACGGACAGCGTTTTCTTAAAGAACCCTACTAAGGAGCAGATTCATGAACTTGAGGAATGGACTGAACGTGAATTAAAAATGAGCTTAGACTTGGACAAAATTTACCGTTATGCAGTCTTCAGCTCCAGAAAGAAGAACTATCTCGGCGTTCTTGAGGATGGAAGCGTTGATGTGAAAGGATTGACAGGCAAAAAGCGTCATGTTCCAATCTTCATAAAGAAGGCCTTTGAAAGGATGAAAGAAAGCTTGGCGAAAGTAAACTCCTCAGCGGACTTCGAAAATGCGAAAAAAGAGATAATACAGATAATTCGAAGCTGCTATATGCAGCTGAAAAGGCGGGAATGGGAAAGCCTAAATGAGCTCGCCTTTAGCGTTGTGCTAGGCGAGGAACTGGAGCATTACACAAAAACAACTCCTCAACATGTGAAAGCTGCAAAAATGCTTAGGGAGCTGGGCGTCGAGCTAAAGGCCGGCGATCTTATAAGATTCGTTAAGGTCATAAATGAGCCCCATGTTAAACCCGTAGAATTGGCGACGAATAATGAGATAGATGTGGACAAGTATGTGGACTATCTCCGATCCACCTTCGAACAGGTGTTAGATGCCCTTGGATTAGAATTCGATGAAATAATAGGTCTTACAAGGTTAGAGCGTTTCATGTAGCGTTTTCGGCTTGACCCCGGTCTTTCCCAACTGGACTTCGGTATAATATCTCTAACAGTGCAAACCCTAGAACGTTTATCGCCACTATGGAACCGATGAAAACTCCAAGCAACCCTATTTCAACCGGAACTTCAAATATGACCGACAAGTAGCCGCCGACGATAACTGTAATAGTGATACTTTCTGCAAGGCATCCTAAAAATCTTCTAATAACGCCGTTTCTGCCTATACGATATGCAATAGAGCATGCCAAAAAGTTTGCTAGCGCCCCTCCAATAATGTCTGTTATTCCAAGCCCTCCATAAATATTTGCAATTAAACAGCCGAGGCTTAATCCTGTTGCAGCGGGCATCCCGAATATTATAGACAGGGGAAGCAAAGCATCAGCAACTCTTACCTGGTAAACTCCGAAGCTCATAGGCGCCAGAAGAACAACGCCCACAGCATAAAGTGCTGCGAAAATGGCTGTCAAACCTACTTGCCTACTTTTAAACTTCAATATTTTCACCTCCCTACACCGGGGTTTATACTGCGGAACGGGTGGGAGGCCCCACTCACCCGCCGACGTTAGCTGTGCGTCAAGACATTCATAAAAGTGTTTCTGTAGAGCGGAAGTTTTAGAGCGTGAAGATTCTGGCAAGCACGGCGGCTGATGTTGAAGCTGCTACTAACGCTGAGATGATGAGGACGACTTGTCTCTCCGTTAGGGGCCTATGGTAAGTTATTAGTGTTATTAGGCTCCTCCTGTGGTCTGAGAATAATTTTTTACCGTCGAATGATACGTTCGCTTTCGTTCCGAAAAGAAAGTAGTTGAGAAGAATTAGCGAAGAATTGAAAATGTAGGGCAATATCGATATTATAAGACTCCATTTTAGATCAGCAATTATAGCAAAGGCTGCAAGTGTAAGACCAATAGCAAAAGAACCAGTGTTACCGACGAAAATTTTTCCCTTAAAATTGAAAAAGGCGAGAACAAGCCAAACAGCCAAGGGAATTAACAACAGCAGAGCGTTTGATCCAGAAATTATGATCAATCCAATAATGACTATTGCCGGGCAAATCGTTTCAAGGCCGTTTAATCCGCCCAACTGGTTAACCGTGTTGGTTACTATGGTCACAAGTATGGGTATCACCACAAAGAAGTAGTAGTTCCCGAAGTCAATGGTTCCTAAAAGCGGTAATCCTATGGACGTTCTAACATGAAGTTTATAGGCCAGTGTCGCAAGGGGTATCGCCGCTACAAGCGGCAGAAATGCCTTGTAACGCCAACGCAGATTCATCCAATCATCAAGTAATCCCATAAAGCCTCCAAAAAGAATACACGTTGCCAGAGTTAAAGCCCGAGAGAGTCCTTTTGGATCGCTGCTTTCCAAAGGATGCAAAATGAATAGATATGCAGCACTTGCTAATACATAAATTACCCCTAAGCCTGTCGGAACAAGAGGTCTTCCTGGTTTATGGTAATCCGGAACCCTTGGAAACAACATTCAACCCCTTTCTAGCTTGGATAGTTGATTTTATATAGGCAGACGAGAGGCACAATTCCACCATATTTGTATCCATCATTGTCCAGCCCCGCAATGTAGGCTTCCTCAAAGTAGAGAAGCTTCGTGGTTGGAGGAACCCCTCCCCTTTGCTCTTGTTTCCAACGTTCAACAGCATATGTCATTAGTTTATAAATTGTTGAACTTTGACCTCTGCTGGCTGATATAAGTTCATTATTGTCGATCTGTCCATCTTTATCATTGTCCACCCAGTGAGTTCCCAGTGTGTAATTTCCAAAAAGTTCTCTGACTTTTTCAAAGTCGTCGGTCCACATTTCCTCTTCAGAGATGAAACCTTGGCTTACAAGTCGATCATGGGCCTTTCCGGAAATTCTAGCCATCCAAGTCCATTTTCCTTCATCGCCGCCTGCATTTGCAAAATTTCCATTATAGTCAATGGTTACGAATACAAGGATATACTCCGCATTGTAAAGTTTCAGCATTCGTAGGGCTTGGGTTTCGTTGGACATGAACGTAAATCCAATATTCTCTATCTGTGTTGAGTTTATGGTGGCGTTGTCAGCAAGGGTTGTTACATTTCCAAGTATGGTAAGCCAGTATCCATAGTCCCACCAGCTGCATACAACTGTTGTAGCCGCTAGGTTCTCTCTTGTCCACTTTAACATGTTCACCCACTCCTGCACTGGTGTTTCTGGCACTAATGAGAGGCTTCCTCCAGATATTGTGGTTGGGGCATATACCTGTCTATACACTTTAGGCATTGGAAAAGCGTAGCTCGTCATGAGAATCATGAATATTAGAAATATGGCCACCCCGCTGAATTCTCTGCCCACATATCCCATGGCGTATTTCCTCTTACTTATCTTCGGCGGCTCTTTAAGGAGGGCTACAAACGGTTTTAGGAGCCCATTTATTCCTACGGCTGCTAGGAGGCTGAAAGCTGGAGCGAAAAGTATAAGCAACCTCACCATGGAGCATGCAAAGTAAAGTGAGGTCAAGCCCAAAATTATGATGAAAATGTTTCTGTTGTTGGGGCTTCTGAACATAAAGAATAAACCGACAGCGAAAAAGAGTATTCCAATGCCCAGATCATAATACAAGGAACCCCATGCTGATATTCTGTGTTCAGCCACAGATTCTATAAGCGGTGAAGCCTCCCGCGTGAAGGGATTTATAACTGAAATGAATTTTCCGGCAATACCTTGTATGTATCCCATTATCGAGAGCGCCGTGAAGCTGCCCACCAACACTAAAATTAAAGCTATTGCTGCGATGGCTTTTTCTCTGATGGTGGTGATGTTTCTTGTGATCTCAGCAAGACATAGTAAACCAAAAACCACGGCTACTGGTATTATGGCGCTTGTCGATAGATAAGCTGGAGAAAGTTTCGGAACGTTTATGGCTATAAAAAGCCCCAGCCCAAAGGTTATGCTATAGGCTATTAGAATTTTACGATTATGCCTCTTTAACAACAGCAATATAAACGTAAACAACACAGTTACGCCTATTGGGTAGTATGCGGCTCCCCAGCTAGCACAGAAATATCCTAAAACCAGCCCGGAAGCAAGAGCGTACTTGATTGTCGAATTTATATGTCTATTCTCCTCAACTGCCCTTAAGAATAGAAAGATGAACAAAATCATGGCTAAAATACCTATGGTTTCGTCATCGAAGAACCCTACCGATGTTCGCTGGATATATGATGGATGTAAAGCTAAGATTAGGGCGGATAAAAGGCCTACCGGCCTACCGCCGACGTCCTTTCCTAGGAAGTAGATTGCTAATGAGGCAAGTATCGCCATTATTGCTGGAAACAACGCGCAGAAACTCATAAGGTCGATGTCCACGCCCAAGGTGGAAATTATTCCATACAGGAGCGCTGCCGTTAAGGGTAGTCCTGGATAGGCTGCCCTTGCAATGTTGAACCCTTGAGGGTACCATCGCTGGTAGTCTATCCACCCAATCCAAGATATGAAGCCCTCTTTTACAATATGTTCTGTAAAGCGATACTGGAAGTAGGGGTCAAACTCTGAAAGCAGCAGATTAGACTTTCCGGTAGCCGGGTCTATTTCCCACCTCATAGGGAAAAGGCGTATAGTGAAAGCCAGAAAAAGTATAAGCGTTAACGCCGTATAAGTCAGTATGGATGAGTGATCTGTTTTTAGGCGAATTTTCCCAAAACCTTTGATTCCGCTAATGATTTTTTCCTTCACTGTTTTTGCTTCACTATACATTATCATCCCTTTTTAATGGAACATGGAAACGCTTTACTCCTTTATTTTCCTTGCGGTTGCTATTTAACTGGTTTCACTTCAACATTTATTGGTACATGGGCAAGTTTTCTACCGCATTTTGGACATTTTCCATCATGTTTGCTTATTATTTCATCTGGAGGCTTAAGTTCAATTCCCTCATATAAGATGTACCCGCATTGATTACATGTAACAATCTGGGGCATACATGATCCAGGATATGAAGAGTTATCGGCATATTTATGGTTGCTGGTGTTGCTCTTGTTTTCAGAGAAACTCTTAACTACCTTAGGGTTATCTCTAAAACTAAACTTGTAATGGTATGGCTCCTATGGAAAAATTCACACTAATCATAACTGAAAAACCAGACGCTGCACAGCGTATTGCCGCAGCCCTCGACATAAATGGTAATTTAAAGAAAATGGAGGACGGCGGGGTGCCCTATTATGTGGCCCATCGAGACAAGCCTATAGTTGTGGTTCCGGCTTTAGGTCACCTCTATACAGTCGCCGAAGAAAAGCATGGGAGGAGCTATTATCCAGTTTTCAGTTTTAAATGGGCTCCTCGTTATGTTGCCGAGAAGGGCGTGAAGCATATTCGCAGCTGGCTTGAGACGATATCAAAATTAGCAAAAGGCGCTGACATGTATATTGACGCATGCGACTATGACATTGAAGGTAGCGTCATAGGCTATACTATTTTGAAATATGCTTGTGGGAACAAAGAAAACGTAGCGAAGAGAATGAAGTATTCCACTTTGACCAAGGAGGAGCTTAAGAAAGCGTACGATGAACTTTTACCTACATTAGATTTTGGCTTAATAGAGGCCGGCAAAACTCGACATGAGGTTGACTGGCTATATGGCGTGAATCTGTCACGAGCTTTGACCATAGCCGCCAAAGACTGGAGCGGACGGTATGCAACTATAAGCACCGGGCGAGTCCAAGGCCCCACTCTAAGTTTTCTAGTCGCCAGGGAGAAGGCTATTAGGAGTTTTGTGCCGACACCCTACTGGGAAGTTAAGGCCCAGATCGAGATAGATGGCAGAGTTTTCGAAGCTAAGTATGAAAAGGAAATTATTAAAACTAGAAGAGAAGCTGATGGTGTTGTTGCCGCGTGCAAGGGCGAATATGGAATTGTAGAGGACGTTGAGGTTAACGAGTTTAAGCAAATGCCGCCGACACCCTTTGATATAGGTGCCTTGCAGAGTGAAGCCTACAGCCTGTTTGGATACACTCCCAGACGCACCCTCGACATTGCCCAGCGTCTATACCTCGATGCCCTAATATCATATCCAAGAACAAGCAGCCAAAAGCTTCCTCAATCAATAAACTACAATGAGATCCTTGAAGGTTTAAGCGGAGTTTCCGAATATCGGGCACTTGTGAGGGAGCTTTTGGCTAGAGGCGAGTTAAAACCTAATGAGGGTAAAAAAGAGGATCCTGCACATCCAGCTATCTATCCTACTGGCAAGCTACCAGAAAGACCACTTAATGATTCAGAGATGCGAATATGGGATCTCATTGTTAGGCGTTTTATGGCGGTTTTCGGTGAAGCTGCCCTTCGTCAGAGTGTTAAAGTCAAAATAAAAGTTAACGGGCATACTTTCTTTTTAAGGGGGAGACAAACCTTAAAAGAAGGATGGCTGCGGTTTTATGCACCCTATGTGAGATCTGAAGAAATTCTTTTGCCACAAATAAACAAGGGGCAAAAAGTTAAGGTTGATCGAATTATTTTAGAGGACAAATTCACTAAACCTCCACCGAGGTATAACCCTGGGAGTCTATTAAAGGAGATGGAAAAAGCTGGAATAGGAACAAAGGCGACTAGAGCTGATATTATTCAGACTCTCTATGATAGGAAGTATTTGCGGGGAGAACGTATGGTGGTTACTGACTTAGGATTTGAGGTTTTCGAGATTCTTCAGAAGTATTGCCCAACAATAATTTCAGTGGACTTAACGAGGAATCTGGAGGAAAGGATGGACAGAATTCAATTACACATGGAGAGTAGGGAAAGCGTGATTCTTGACGCCATTGAAATTCTGAAGCCCGTGGTTGAAGAGTTGAAGAAAAGAGAGCCTATAATAGGTGAGCAGCTAAGCCATTCTGTGAAAAAGTCTAGATTGGAGGAAAGGATTGTTGGCTCATGTCCTGTGTGTGGAAAAGGGTCTTTGATTATTCTCTACTCAAGGAGGACTGGTAAGCGTTTCATTGGATGCACCGAGTTTTTTAAAGGATCATGTAAAGCCTCTTTTCCTCTGCCTCAAAAGGGCAGTGTTGCACCTTCAGAAAAAGCTTGTCCTGAATGTGGCTGGCCTATGGTGCAGGTTAAGATTAAAGGCAAGCGTCCTTGGACTCTTTGTTTTAACACGGATTGTCCGTCAAAAGAGGTGAAGGCTGGGATAAAATGAAGTGTAAACTGTGCAGCAGGGAGGCCGTTAAGAATGGCTTTTGCGATCTGCATTCTATGGCATATGATAATGTGGTTAGGGGCTATGACGCTTGGAATAAAGCTTTGGAAATTTCTTGGAAAGACTATTTAAGAGAGATTGTTAAAAATCCTTTAACTGGCGCGTGGGCTAAAGAGGTGGCGGAACATTTAATGAAAATAGAGGCGAAGCCTAATGGCACAGAGGGCTAAGAAAACAATTTCTTCCACAACGTTTTTCCTGCAAAGATTCTATAAAAAACTGTCATCACTAAGTCCTTCAGGCTTTACATTAGCCCTAGTAACTGTGGCCGTCACTATCTTTCTGCTAGGAGGCGGCCTATATAGCATAATAGTAAAACCTTACCCTGCAGTATATTATGGTGGGCGCTTCCTTTTCGTCTATCCACAATTATCAGAGCAGTTTGTATCCGACAGCATCATCGCAATGATTCTATTCTCCCTAGGTGTAATAGGATTGGCTTTCATGTATCAAAGTACAAAATACGCCCTCAAGCCAAGACAAGCCTATATGATGTTTATCGTTGGAGTGTTCCTTCTCATCATTGCTTATGCATCAATAGAAGCTATACTACATTATTGGAAGGGCATTTAAGCTCTTTCACCAAGGATTGCTCTTTAATCCCAATTTGTAGGCCGCAAAATTTGTCAGGAAATGTATTGGAGGAGTTATTATTAAGGCTGAGAGGACAAGTTCTGAGCTGAGTATACCTAATGGATAAGCGAAAAGTAAGGCTCCAGCTATAAAGTCGATTTGATCTACCACTGGTAAAGGTTTCCCAGGCGCTATCCCTATCCTTCTTTTTATGAAGGCTCCTATTAAATCGCCTAACAATGCTCCCACAGATGTTAGAAAGCCAAATATTGGAGGATACTGGCGGAAAATGGCGTTTTCTATAATTCCAACGAGGGTTCCCGCGGCGAGTCCGGCGATAAATCCTTTATATGTTTTGTTTTCTCCGAATATGGGTTTCCTATCTATAAACTTTTTACCAAAATCTATAGGTAAACCTCCTCCAGCTAGCACTGGTGTAGCGTTTGCACAGTAGGCTGGAAATATGACTTTTAAAGTATCAACAACAATTCTAAATATCTCGCTCATTCCTATGCCTTCAAGCTTGTTTATAATCTGTCAATCCCTTTTCTTCTATTTTAAGATAGCAGAAACCGGTTTTCCCGGTTTTTGATTTTTTCTCTACGGAAGCCTTTATGACTCTCGAGTTTTCTGTTAATTTCATGGCCATGATTGTATCTGCCCAAAATTTGAGCACTCTCGTGGCTACTGGCTCTACATGTGCCAGGTTTTCGTCAAATACGCTTCGAACTTGGCTTGTTATCAGAACCGCTATCTTATTAGTTCTGGAAATTTGCGCAAGCCATGCCATTTGCCTGTTCAATTCGCGGTTTAGTTCAAACCTTTTTTCCGGATTTTCTGCAAGCTCCGCCCTATAGAGTGATGTGAGCGCGTCAATGACTAAAAGACCAAAGTCTTTAGTTAGATAGTCTGTAAGTTTATCTATGATTATTGTCTGTTCCCTAAAGTCCTTTGGTCTTGCTAGTATTATTCGCTCCGCGATTTTTTCAAAGTTTTGGGAGGCTATTTGCATCAGTCTTTTTGTAGAAAAAGTTCCATCACAGTCAACAAACAGCGTTTTTAGCCCCTTTTCAGCACAGCTTACGGAGCATTGTATTGCCATGGTTGTTTTAGCAGTCTCAGGTTCACCGTAGATTAGGCTAATCTCTCCAAATGCCAGTCCCCCTTCTAGGATTTTATCCAGTTCTCTGCATTTTGTGGGGATTTTCCATGCTGCCAGCACATTAATAATTATAAGCGACAACGATAATAACTGTTTATGCTCAACAAAGCACAGGAAGATATATGAAAGCTAAGATTGCAGTGGCAACAGTTTCAGGAAAAGCTTACTACCTAATTGTCAGCCAATTGAAGAAACTTGGCATATCATTCTTGAGCCTGACACCTTACGAGCCTATACCTTTAGATGTAAGGGTTGTAATAACCACTGAAAAAGAGCGTCTCCTAATACACCATGAAAACGTTTTATCATTGAGGGATGAGTCCGAGTTACCCACTATTATAAACCAGGCTTTGAAGTTAGCTGAGGGAAAGAGTTTCTATGAAAAAATTGTTATTGGTGTTGATCCGGGAGAGGTTTTCGGCCTAGCTGTTCTTGCTGATGGAAAGGTTATAGGCGCTGAAAATTGCTTCAGCATGGATGAAACGTTAAGTAAGATAGTCAGTCTGTTAAAAAGTTTAAGAGATGTTGAAGTTTCTTCATTTGTAGTTAAGGTTGGCGATGGAATTCCAGAATATAAGGATAAAATTTTAATTGCTTTAGACAGGATGCTTCCTTCGGACATTGTACTGGAAAGCGTTAGCGAGGAAGGAACAAATCTTTCTTTTAATGAGGGTAAACACCGCAGAGGTTTAAGAGACATAGGTTCAGCGATAAAAATAGCGATGAGGAATGGTTATGTCTTTCCAAGGGGGTCATCAAGTGAACATAACGGTTGAAGGCAACAAAACATTAATTGTGGATGGTCCAGCTTCCGTTATGGTGGTTTCTGGGAAAGTGGAAGTCTTCGGCCTTGTGATTAACAGAGCTGGAAAAGTCGTTGTAAGGGATGGCAAAAGGATGCCATTTAAGGTTTTAGAGACAACGACTTTTGACATTTCCCTAGGAGAAAATGCTTGCGTTGAAGAAGTACAGGGATCCACAATTCCGCCCTCATGGGAGAAGGCTCATGAAACCCTTTCAAGTCTTCGGTCAAGACCTGCCATAGCCATGGTCTTAGGCGCTATAGATTCTGGGAAAACTAGTTTCTGCACATACCTTGTGAATAAGCTGCTGGCGAGCAATTACAAGGTTGCAATTATAGATGGTGACCTTGGGCAAGCTGATGTGGGGCCACCGTGCACTGTGGCTTATGCAATAACTTCAAAACCAATAACAGACCTCTTCAATCTAATGTTGGAAAATGCCTTTTTTGTTGGCGTCACTTCACCAAGCAAGGCAATTGAAAAGACAATTCAGGGCTTGACTATGTTAAAGGATGAAGTTCTAAAAAAGAATCCTGACTTTATCGTTGTAAACACCGACGGTTGGGTTGATGGGGAGGATGCGGTAAAATACAAGGTTCAGCTTGTTGAAAAAATTAATCCGGACATAATATTTTTAATGCATCAGGATAGCAGATTGACGCCTCTGCTGAGCGAGCTTGGAAACTATCGAACCTTGCCAATTGAGTCTCCAACTACCATAAAACAGCGGAGCAGGGAAAAAAGGCGAAGTTTAAGGGAACTAGGCTATTTTAAGTATCTTAGAAATGCGAAGGTGCAATCCATCCCAATAGGCTGGGTTAAAATCGAAAATGGAGAACACATGTTTACAAACAGAAATCCTGCGGACATGAAGCTGGAGGAAACGTTGCAGAAGCTTATTGGCGTAATGCCCCTACATGTTGCGGAGCTTAAAGATAAACTATACCTAGTTTTTAGTAGGGGACGCCAGCTAAAATCTGAAGAAATAATGAAACTTGAGAAATCATTAGGTAAAAAGGTTGTGGCGACATATTCAGGAGACGAGGAAGGGCTTCTTGTGGCGCTATACGATGGAGAAAACAAATTCTTAGGAATCGGAATTTTACGTGAAATCGACTATAGAAGGAGAACAATGAAAATTTATACGCCGGTTTCAAGCGGCTTTTCCAAGATTGTTATTGGAAAAGTTAGACTAGACAAAAGCTTCAAAGAGGTGTCTACTTTAGAGGAGAAGCCTGATCCCGCCTTTCCTTGCCCATAAATTTCGCGGATGGACAAAGCGCTTTAACTGGGCATTTTGGGCATAATTGGTTTCGGGCTTTGCAGTATTTTCTTCCAAGCAAAATAAGTAGGATGTGAATGTCTACGTAATCTTCAGGCGCATACAATTCTTGAAGGGCCTTTCTAACATCTTCATAGTCTCCCTTCATTGATACAAGCCCAAGCCTTTTTGACACCCGCTTAACATGAGTATCCACGGGAATCGTTGGTTTACCTCCGGAAAATAATAAGACAACATCAGCAGTTTTAGGTCCAACCCCTGGAAGTTCCATTAAAGTTTTCCTCGCCTCTTCCAAAGGCATTGCAAGAATAGGCTGCAGGCTTCCTCCAAACCTTTCAAGAATTATCCGCGAAACTTCCTTTATTACTTTAGCCTTATTCCTATAAAGTCCAGCAACTTTTAGGCATTCCTCGATTTTTGCGATTTCGGCGTTTGCTAAGTCCCTTGGGGTTATTGGAAAGGTTTTAGATAATTTATTAAATGCCTTCGTAGCGTTCCTATCTGATGTGTTTTGTGAAATGATTGTTACGATCAAAGTTTCAAAGGGATCCATTTTGGATGGCATCCAACTTGAACCTTTAAAGTGTTCTCGAAGAATCCGGAGAATTTTCCTAGCGGTATTTTTGTCCATGTGTTTTCCTCTTTGAAAGTAATAAATACCGCGTATTTAGGTATAAATGGTGATGGTGAAGACTATGGAACGCGCAAAGATTGTTAAGGATGAGATAATAGAACAGAACATTCGTTTTCTCGTTGTTTATCTTGAAACAAAAAATGCCTGTCTAGTTCTCTTAAGTGAGAGAGAGGATCGGCTGGGAACCTTGGCCATTGCTGTGCCAAGAACAGGTAGCGTTACCGGGCCTCCGCCTTCATCAATTCTTCTCGGAGATAGAAATATAATTACTGCCCGTATGTTTGCGGAATATGTAGCCTCGAGGAAAAGTAAAATAGCCCTAGTTTCTATATATTTGGAAACAATAAGCGAAACGCAATCTCAATCAATTTTGAAGAGGCTTTTAGAGAGGGTGATGCCTTCAGAAACCGACGTTATGGAAGGGAGCTTCGCATGAGCCTTAGAAGTTTCTTGAAGCATATGGAGGAGCTAAGTGAAGTACTTTATATAAAAGATGAGGTTTCTCCAAAATTTGAGATCCCCTATATTATGAAAAGTTTTGACATTAATGGTCCTGTTCTGATGTTTGAGAATGTTAAAGGTTATAAAAATAAAATTGTAGCTAACGTATGCGGAACCAGAAACAGAATTTGCGCAGCCCTTGGTGTTAGACCAACCGAGCTTTATCAGAGACTTTTAGATGCATGTAGATCCCCTAGGAGACCGGAAATCGTCGAAGACGGCGAGGTATGCGAGGTTATTGAAAAACCTGACTTGCTAAAATTTCCAATTTTGACCCATTTTGAAATGGATGCTGGCGCATACATCACATCTGCTGTTGTCCACGCTAAGGGTGTTGATGGAAAAATAGAAAATGTGTCCATTCATAGGTTACAGATTCTTGATGAAAAGCGCCTAGCCATACGTTTGGTTCCCCGTCACCTTTATAGACTATGGCAGTTGGCCAGAGAAGAAGGCGTGGATTTAGACGTCGCGATATCTATTGGAGTTCACCCCGCAGTAATGCTTGCGGCTTCTTCTACCCTTCCATTTGGGGTATGCGAGTTTGACGTTGCAAATGTGCTGTTAGATGGGCGTCTTCGCTTGGTTAAGGGTAAGTATGTAGATGCCTATGCCCCAGCTGATGCGGAAATAGTTTTGGAGGGCAAACTATCAGCAACCAAAGAGGTCTTAGAAGGGCCTTTGGTTGACATTACTGGAACTTATGATGTGCAACGGATGCAGCCCGTAATAGAGGTTGTAAATGTCATGCGCCGCGGAGACTACATTTATCAAGCGCTGCTGCCTTCTGGGGCTGAGCATAGACTTTTGATGGGTTTGCCCCGTGAGGCCTTAATTTATGAGGCTGTTTCAAGGGTTGTGCCGAAGGTTCATGCCGTTAATCTTTCGGTTGGAGGAGGCGGATGGCTTCATGCAATAATTGCAATCGAAAAACAGATGGACGGAGATGCAAAAAATGCCCTGCTGGCTGCCTTAGCAGCCCACCCAAGCCTAAAGCATGCTGTTGTCGTTGATTCAGACATTGATGTTTTTAATATTTCTGATGTTGAGTGGGCCATAGCAACAAGGTTTCAGGCGGATGAAGACTTAATATTAGTAAAAAATGCACGAGGATCAACGTTGGACTCTTCAGCAGATCAGGAAACTGGAATGACTACGAAAATGGGAATCGACGCCACAAGGCCTTTGACGAAACCTAGAGAGAAATTTGAGCGGGCTAGAATCCCAGCTAGCAGACGTGTCGAGGAGATAGTAAAAAAATTGTTAGTTGAAAATAATTTCAGATAAGTGACAACTGTTTATTACAACCATTAAACCTTTAATATTAATACTATGTTTACAGAGTTGATGAATACCTTAGTGTTGAAGGTTAATCCTGAAGCCCCAGATGCTGAAAAGATCCGTTTTGCAGCTGATATAATAAGGCGCGGGGGTCTTGTTGCTTTTCCAACAGAAACAGTCTATGGATTGGGAGCTGATGCGCTAAACCCGAAGGCCGTGTTGGCGCTGTTTGAGGCTAAAAAACGTCCACTGGATAATCCTCCAATAGTGCATGTGGGAAAAATTGAGGATGTTTTTGCTTTGGTGAAAGAGGTTCCTGAAAAGGCTCAGAGGCTCATGGAGGTTTTTTGGCCTGGACCATTAACTTTAATTTTTAAGCGATCAAAGCTTGTGCCAGATGTAACTGTTGCTGGTTTGGATACCGTTGCAATTAGAATGCCGAGGCATAATGTGGCTTTAGCTCTTATTAGAGAAAGTAATTGTCCAATAGCAGCTCCTAGTGCAAATCTTGCTGGAAGGCCAAGTCCGACAACGGCTCAGCATGTTTTAGATGATCTTGCAGGAAGAATAGACGCTGTTCTTGATGCGGGTCCCACCAAAATAGGTGTGGAATCAACAGTTCTTGACATTACTGTGGATCCGCCGCAAATTCTGCGGCCCGGAGGCATATCCTACGAAGTGTTAAAAGATTTTTTGGGGAGGGTGGATCTAAACCCTGTTGCAATTGCAAACAAAGAGTTGCCAATAAATGAGGTGCGTTCTCCTGGAGTTAAGCACAAGCATTATGCTCCTAAAGCTGAGATGTTCCTTGTCGAAGGGCCTGTCATGGTTATTGTTGAGAAGATAAATGAGCTTTTAAGGGACTTTAAAAATAGAGGTTTTAAAGTTGGGGTTTTGGCAACGGACGAAACAGCGGCATATTATCATGATGTTGATGTTGTTAAATCTCTTGGAAGCAGAAACAACTTAACTGAAATTGCCAGGAACCTTTTCAGACTTTTGAGGGAGTTTGATTCTAATGGGGTAGATGTAATTCTTGCTGAAGGGATTCCCGCCCGCGGGGTCGGTTTGGCTGTTTTGAATAGGCTAAGGAAGGCTTCTGGATACAAAATTTTGAAGGCTACTAGGTAGCTGAGAAAAATTTATATAGAAGTAACTTTTTCAAGCTGTTTTGCTTAAAATAAACCGGTCAACTGGTTGATGGAGGTTGATGACATATGTCAGCCATACCTGGAACTGTTCCGGTCTTGATATTGAAAGAGGGAACTGGGAGAACATCCGGAAGGGAAGCCCAGAGAAATAACATCATGGCTGCAAAGGTAATCTCTGAGATGGTGAAAACTACATTAGGACCAAGAGGCATGGATAAAATGCTTGTCAGTAGCTTTGGCGACGTCACTATAACTAATGATGGAGCCACAATACTTAAGGAGCTGGATGTTCAGCATCCTGCTGCAAAGATGCTTGTAGAGGTTGCTAAGGCTCAAGATAATGAAGTGGGCGATGGAACAACCACTGCTGCTGTTTTAACAGGCGAATTGCTCGTTAAGGCTGAAGCCCTTTTAGACCAAAACGTTCACCCAACTATTATTATTGAAGGCTTTAAAAAGGCTCATGAGAAGGCTAGAGAAATTTTGGATAAAATGGCCATTCCCATAAGCATAAAGGATGATAAGCGTCTTTTGGATGTGGCTATAACCGCAATGGGCAGCAAAGGCGTAGCCGCCGCCAAAGATTATTTAGCAAAAATTGCCATCGATGCTGTGAAACAGGTTGCTGAGGAGAAGGATGGTAGATTCAAGGCAGATATAGACCTTATTAAGATACTGAAAAAGCATGGAAAAAGCTTAGAGGAAACAGAACTTGTTAAGGGCATGGTCATTGATAAAGAGGTAGCTAATCCACAGATGCCAAAAATGGTGAAGGATGCCAAAATTGCCCTGCTGAATGCTAAGTTGGAAATCGAAAAAACAGAGTTTGACGCCAAAATTAACATTGAAAGTCCGGAGCAAATGAAGCTATTCTTAGATGAGGAGGAACGAATGCTAAAGGAGATGGTGGACAAGATAGCGGAGGTCGGCGCGAATGTTGTTTTATGTGAAAAAGGCATTGACGATGTGGCTTTGCACTTCCTTGCCAAAAAAGGAATATTAGCCGTTAAAAACATCAGCAGCAGCGACATGGAGAAACTTGCCAGGGCCACCGGAGGAAAAATAGTGGCAAGCATAAAGGACTTAACACCTGATGTTCTTGGGGAAGCCAAAATTGTCGAAGAAGTCAAAATAGGCGATGACAAGCTAGTATATGTCAAGGAGTGCAAAAACCCAAAGGCTGTCACAATAGTAGTCAGAGGCGGAACAGAACACGTAGTGGACGAGGCAGAGCGTTCATTGCACGACGCCCTCTGCGTAGTGAGAAATGCCATAGAAGATGAAAAAATTGTTCCAGGTGGAGGCGCTCCAGAAGCGGAAGTAGCCAAGCAGCTCAGAGGATATGCCGTTAAGGTTGGGGGTAGAGAACAATTAGCCATAGAGGCCTTCGCTGACGCTGTTGAATCCATTCCGCTAATACTCGCAGAAAATGCCGGTCTAGATCCTGTTGACATAATGGTGGAATTAAGGGCTGCTCATGAAAAGGACAATGGCATCAATATGGGCGTAGATGTATTCAGTGGCAAGGTTAGGGATATGCTCGAACTTAATGTGGTTGAACCTCTGAGGGTCAAGCTTCAAGTCCTCAAATCTGCGACTGAAGCGGCAAGTATGATCTTAAAGATTGATGATGTAATCGCAGCCAAAGGCCTTGAAAAAGAGAAAGAGAAGGAAAAGAAGCCATCAGAATCTGAAACTTCCGAATTTGATTAGCGACTTTTGTCTCCCATCCTATTTTTGTTGAGGCTTTCGTTCTTCCAGTTTAGAAAGTTTAAAATCACCTGTATATGTTTTCCTTTAAATGAGGATACAAGTTTGGGTCATAAGCTTGAATATGAAGCTCCAAGCTGGAATGATATATATCATATGCTCCTATGCCTTGCTGATAAGATAAAGGGTGCTTCATTTAAGCCAGATATTATCGTTGGAGTTTCTAGAGGCGGATGGCCGCCTGCAAGGGTTCTCTCAGACCTTCTGGATAATCCAAACCTCGCTAATGTTAGAGTTGAGTTTTATGTTGGAGTTGGAGAGACAAAAAACCAGCCAGTTTTAACACAGCCAGTATCTATGAATGTGAAAGATAAGAAGGTGCTTGTGGTTGACGAGGTTGCCGACACTGGAAAAAGCTTAGAGCTCATAAAAAGACATTTGCTTGATATGGGTGCAAAAGATGTTAAAATAGCCACGGTTTATTATAAACCATGGAGTGTTGTTATGCCCGATTACTATGTGACTGAAACCACTTCATGGATAGTTTTTCCATGGGAGATAAGGGAAACCCTAATGAAGATAGTTAGAAAATGCCGAGAAAGCAATAAGCCGCTAGACGAGGAGATATCAAAATTATTAGGGGCTGGTTTATCAAAAGAAATTGTGGACAAGTTTCTTAAAGAAATCTTAGAGGAGAAAAATTGCTAAAATATCTTAAAGACTTCAAAAAATTTATTGCAGTAGCGGGATTTAAAGATGCAAGGATAACCGATTTGGATCAGTTCTTTGAAAATGTTCGAAAGACATTAGCCCCTGATGTGGAATTTCAATTGTTTGATGCAAGGCTCGTAGCCACATTTGACCACTTATTTTTCGCTTCTTTGAATGCCTTGACGGCCTTCAAGAATCAGGAAAATATTTCAAAAAGTTTGGCTATGGAAATAATGCTCTATGCGTCTGGGCAGCGTCAAATACGAAAAGCCATGAAACTTATCGGAATTAAAAGCAACACACAAGAAATAGCCGTGCTCGTTATAGGTGAAGACGCCGAGAAAGTAAATTCGGCTTTTACCCAAATAGGCAATTTTGCTAATGCAAAGCGTGACGACGGTGTCCTTGATTTAACTGAGGATAAAATAGAGGTCATTCAGAGGGCCTTCAAAATATCTAATGAAGAAATTGAAGCTGTGATGAAGAATAACGACTTGAAAGAAGCTGTAAAAAAACTAATTATTGAGCGAGTTGCTTTACTTTCCACCCGACGCTAATCATGCGTTAGAGTACTTTCTCTTTCATAACGGATAGAATGTCTTCCGGTTTTATAACAGAAATGCCCGTGAGTCCGCCCACAACTTCGATTAGTAAAATCTTGTCTGGATTGTTTAGATTTACCTTTCTGTTTATAACCGAGGCTGCGGCTTCTATAATGCTCCTTGTGGATGTTTCTGTGAAACGTTTTTCCACAGTAATTCGAAATGTTTCGTTCTGTTCAATTTTCGTGCTTAGCTCTCCTGCTGCATTCTGGATTTCTTTGAGATCCGTGCGTACGACTTTCTGTATCGGCATGACTCTCAGCAAATAGCGGAACTCATAGGGATGCTCATGAAGTATTTCACGTAGTTTTCTTATCACCTCCATTGGGTCCAGAACAGTTTTTGCAACAATAAGCCCTGAGACTCCAGTTTTATCCACAACTGGCGACTGCTCTCCTATTTGTCCAAGTAGATACCATAACTCAGAGCAAGCTTCAGTCTCATTTCCCCTCGAAGTTGTTGCTAAGATATTAAAATCCCTAAGCATACGTATTGCCTCTCAGCGTTAAACTTTCAGCGAGTAATTATGTATTGTATATAACACTTTAATCTTTCTAATTGGTCAGCGCAGGTTAGTCGGCTTTTTCATAGCCGATAAGAGCTCCTAGCCGTCGCCTCACATCATCCCAATATACAATTTAATAAGCCATAATTTATCCATTTTGCAAGCGTCATCCTTATCTATGCCTTATGTTGCATGAAGGCGCTTATAACAACTTTAGTCAAACCAGTTGAATTTTGATATTTCAAAACCTTAAATAGCCACCTTTAAGATAAGCAACTTTCTAATTAAGCAAGAACTCAGTTTTCATGATTGATTGGAGGAATGCTTTTGGTGGCGTCAAAGCCTTTAATTGTGGTTCACGGTGGCGCTGGAAGATGGGATCCGCAACATAGCGGTCCAGCTTTAGAGGGTGTTAAGAAGGCTGCTGAATTAGGTTTTGACCTTTTGATGGCCGGAGGGACGGCATTAGATGCCGTTGTTGAGGCTGTAGCCTTCATGGAGGACACTGGCATCTTTAACGCTGGAAGAGGCTCAGCTCTGAATATAGATGGGCATGTAGAAATGGAAGCTTCAGTGATGAACGGTAAAACCCTTGAGGCTGGAGCTGTTGCACTTTTAAAGGATGTTAGAAACCCGGTGCGTTTGGCAAGGCTTGTTATGGAGAATACCGATCATGTTTTTATTGTAGGCAAGGGTGCTGATAAACTTGCAAGAATATTTAATGTTGAAAGGATATGTGCAACGCCATCAAATTTTCAGCTTGAAAAATATCAGATGCAAAGGCAAGCTCTTCTTGATGGGAATTTTAATTTGCAAAAGCTTACCAACTTAGTTAGGGCTCATCCTGAACTATTTAGCATGGAAACTGTTGGCGCCGTGGCATTAGATAAGCATGGTGATGTTGCGGCCGCTACTTCTACGGGAGGTTTTCCATTGAAATTTCCCGGCAGGATAGGCGACTCTCCGTTGATAGGTTGTGGAACATATGCTGACAATCAAAGCGGGGCTTGCTCAGCGACGGGTATTGGCGAAATAGCCATTAGGCTGGTTTTGGCTAAAACAGTCTGTAACTATATGGCTTTTGGCAAAACAGCCCAGGAAGCCGTTGAAGAAGCTGTAAATCTCGTTAACCAGCGTTTCCCTTTAATTCCAAATATCATTGGTTTAATTGCTGTTAGTGCTAAAGGCGAGGTGGGTGCAGCGCATAACTCTGATAATCTTTGTTGGGCGTATATGGCTCCTGACGCGCAGAAGCCTCTAGCCTACCTCAAGGCAAAGTTTCTAAAGTAAACCTTAAAGAGGGGGCGGGCTTTTTGAAACCATAATTCGACAGCTGACGAATAAAAACCTTTAAAGCCATCTTGAGGGAATTCCCTATGCACCTATTACCGAGGTGTGTTGAAATGTTGTTCCGCGAAGAAGAGGAATGGGAAGAAGAGGAATGGGAAGAGGAAGAGGAATGGGAAGAAGAGGAATGGTGACATCTCCAGGATCTCTAGGCTTCCCTTATTTCTTTTTAATTGATCCATGCTCGAAAAATTTTAGTAAAAAGTTGTCTCTTTTGACCTAAAATTGCTCCCATTATTTTACTATTGATGTTGAGTTGTTGATGGAAGATGCCGCGAGTTGCAGTGCTAGATTCGGACAAATGCAAGCCAAAAAGCTGTGATAGGTTATGCTATCGCTTTTGTCCCATGGTTCGAAGCCGCATAGAAGCAATTCGCTTTGAGGATAAAAGGCCGATTATCGTTGAATCTCTATGTTCTGGATGCGGGATCTGTGTTAAAAAGTGTCCATTTCAAGCTATTTCAGTCGTTAATATCCCAGATGAGCTTGAGACTGAATGTAGCCATAGATTCGGTCCAAACGCCTTTAAGCTTTATAGGCTTCCAGTGCCTTCTCCTGGAACGGTTTTAGGGCTTCTTGGAAAAAATGGTATAGGCAAAACTACTGCCATTAGAATACTCTCTGGCGAAATTAGACCAAACCTTGGAAACTATGAAAATCCACCATCGTGGGCAGAAATAATACGTTATTTTAGAGGCTCAACCCTTCAAATATACTTCCAGAAAATGAGTGAGGGAAAGCTTAGAGTTGTCCATAAGCCCCAGTATGTTGATAAGATACCTAAAGTTGTATCCGGAAACGTTGGAGAACTTTTGTCAAAGGTGGATGAACGCGATGTTCTTAATGATATCGCAGAACAGCTTGAACTTAAAAAGCTATGGGATAGGCCTCTTGAGGCTCTCAGTGGCGGTGAACTTCAAAGGGTTGCTGTGGCTGCTGTAATATGCCGAGATGCTGATGTGTACCTATTTGATGAGCCATCCAGCTATCTGGATGTTAAGCAGAGGCTCATGGTTGCAAGGGCCATAAGAAGCTTAAGGAAATTTGAAAAGATTGTTGTAGTTGCTGAGCATGATTTAGCCGTATTGGATTATTTATCTGATCAAATATGTCTTTTTTATGGAGAACCCGGGGTTTATGGCATAGTTTCCCATGTGCATGGTGTCAGGGCGGGTATAAATATCTACCTTCAAGGTTTCATTCCTGATGAGAACGTGCGTTTTAGGAAGGAGGCTATAATTTTTCATGAAAAGCCGCCCACAGAAAGCCCGGAAGTCGGGGAGGAGCTTTTAGTATGGGATAAGCTGGAGAAAACTTATGGGAACTTTAAACTTGCAGCTCATCCTGGAAGTATAAGGAAGGGCGAAATTGTTGGAATCTTAGGACCTAATGGTATAGGTAAAACCACTTTCGTTAAGATACTGGCCGGATTAGAGAAAACCGATGATGAACGTGAGTTCAAGACACTTTTGGTAAGCTATAAACCTCAATATATCGCCGCAGAGTATGAGGGAACAGTCCAAGGGCTTTTAATGGCCATAGCAAAGGAGGAGTTCATGTCAGGCTGGTACAAGTCTGAGATCATTGAACCTCTTGGGCTTAATCGCCTTTTAGATAGGCAAGTGTCTGAGCTGAGTGGTGGAGAGTTGCAGAAAGCAGCCATTGCTGCTTGCCTTTCCAGGAAAGCTGATCTTTATCTTTTAGATGAGCCCAGTGCCTACCTGGATGTTGAAGAAAGACTTCACATGGCCAGAACTATTCGTAGAGTTATACAGTACCGAAAAGCTACAGCCTTTGTGGTTGAACATGATGTTGTAGCCCAAGACTTTATCGCAGACCGCCTAATGATTTTCACTGGAGAGCCTGGGATAAAAGGTATCGCACATCCACCAGTCAGCCTTAGGGAGGGTATGAATATGTTTCTTAAGGAGATGAATGTAACCTTTAGAAGGGATCCAATCACCAAAAGGCCTAGGGTTAATAAAGAGGGTTCAAGGCTTGATGTTTACCAGAAGAGTGTGGGCGAATACTATTATGTGCACTATAAGGGCTCAGAAGAGGAATAATGGTGCCTAGTCCCCTCAGCTGAATGATGATCGAGGATAAAATTAAAAACTTCAAAGCAAAATTTAAAGCTGGAAACAACCCTGTTCAAATGTTTAAGGTAAAAAGTTCTAGTAGCATGAGCGCTTGCTTCCTTATAAATCGAAATTTTTGGTTTAAAAGGATAGTTAAATTAATGTTAAAGCTGTGCATAGAAATGATTTCGACATTGGTGGAGTAGGTGACACAGGTAACCTTCGAGGAAATTAGTCCAGCAGACTTTTTCTATCGTAATCGTGATATAGCGGGCTTCACGAACCCCACAAGGGCGGTTTTCGCTGCCATCCGGGAGCTTGTCGAAAACTCTTTAGATGCTGCTGAAAGCATAAAGGTTCCTCCGGACATTTATGTTAGGCTGTCCTTTGAGGGTGAAGCAAGCGCTGAAACTCAAATCTATAAGCTGAGGGTTGAGGATAACGGCACTGGGATTCCGCCGCAGTATATCCCCTCAGCCTTCGGTCAAGTCCTCTACAGTTCAAAATACAAGCTTAAGCAGCAGAGGGGAACCTTTGGCCTTGGCGGAAAAATGGCGCTCCTATATGGACAAATAACCACGCATCAGCCTGCCCTTATAATATCAAGTACTGGCGGCGCGAGGATCTTCATGTATAAACTTATGATTGACATTCAAAGGAACCGCCCAATAATTCTTGACAGGAAAATCCTTTTGAATAAAGATGGGTGGCGGGGAACAATTGTCGAGTTCACCCTTGAAGGCGACTATCTGAGGGCTATGCCAAAAATTTTAGAGTATTTCAAGCAAACGGCTATGGTGAATCCCTATGCCAACCTAACTTTCGTGGATCCGAAGGGGAGACTTTACAAGTTTGTCCGTGCAACCACAGTTATGCCAGATCCGCCTAGGGAAACACTTCCACATCCCTATGGAGTGGATGTTGAATTTCTTCAGCGTATAATACAGGTTACGGAATGCGATAACATGCTGGACTTTCTTAAGGTTCACTTCCACAGGGTTGGGGATGTCACGGCGAAGAAGTTTCTAGAATTCAGCGACATTAGCCAGTCAAAAAATCCAAAGAAGCTTTCTCATGAGGAGATAGTCAGGCTTGTACAGAAGCTAAAAGAGTTTAAGGAGTTTCTCCCGCCAGATGCTAATTGCCTGTCCCCGCTAGGCGAGGAGCTTCTTAGGACTGGAGTTTTGAAGGAACTAAAACCTGATTTTGTGGCTGTTCATCAGCGGAAACCTGCGACTTATGCTGGCCATCCCTTCATAGTTGAAGTTGCCATAGCCTATGGCGGCGATATCCCCCAGAGGGGAAACTTTGTGGTCTACCGTTTTGCTAATAGGATCCCTCTGCTTTATGACGAGGCTAGTGATGTTTCTGTTAAGGTTATAGAGTCCATAAACTGGAGGAGATACAAGGTTACGCCTGACATGCCCATAGCCATTATTGTGCATATATGCAGCACGAAGGTTCCATATAAAACTGTGGGCAAGGAGTTCATAGCGGACAGGCTTGAGGTTAGGCGTGAAGTAGCCAATGGCATAAGGGAAGTTGCCCGCCAGCTCCAGCGCTTCCTTTCAAGAAGAGAGCATGTGGACAGGGAAAAGAAGAGACTCGGGGTTTTCGGCAAGTATCTCCCGAAAATTGCGGAGTTCTCCACAAAACTTTCCGGAAAAGATAAGGTTCCAGATATAGAGAGGCTTTTAAGGAGTGTGAGAAGGTATGGCGTTGAAGGAGACTAAAAGCGTAGCTGAGAAGCGCAAAGAGGTTTTAGCCACTCTAGAAGGTTTTGGAACGAAAATCTACGAGCAGCTTGATAGGGGATTTTTCCCATCCATAGATATGCCCAGCCGCTCCACGGAAAACATCTATTACGACCCAAAGCTCAGACAGTTTATCCTTGGCGATAAGAGGATTAAGCGAAGCGCCCGCAACATCCGCCACTTGAAGCCCTTCGCCCAACTTGTGTGGGCCGCCCTATTCTCCTACGAGTTGACATCCCAGAGAAAAACCTCAACGCTTAGAGACGTCTACTATTCAGCCCAAGCCTATGAGATGTCCTTTAAAGATCAGCAGGAATCTAACAACATAATAACCGATCTAGAAACCATTTTAGGCCATTCAAGGGAGGACTTTAACATTTTCCCTGAGGAACGTTCAGCGGTTTTTGGGGATCTTACAATACGCTATACCGTGCCGGGGTATGAAGGTAAAACCCTAAATTTGACCTCTCACCCAGACGGCGTAATGATTGGGCCAGCTTTAACGTCAGCAGAGTTTGTGGAAACTTCAGCTGACAAGGTTATAGCCATAGAAAAAGGCGGTCTATTCACACGCTTCATAGAGGAGAATGTGCATAAGAAGTTTAATGCCCTTCTCGTGCTTACAGCCGGGCAGGCGCCAAGGGCAACTCGCCACTTTATTAGAAGGCTAAACAGGGAGCTTAAACTTCCAGTATACATTTTCACTGACGGGGATCCATGGGGCATGCATATAGCCATGGTCATAATCTCCGGTTCGGCAAATGCGGCTCACTTAAGGGACCTGACAACACCTGATGCGAAATGGAGCGGAGTTTGGGCTACGGACATCGTTCGATACAAACTGCCCACGGATCCGCTGGACGACATAGACATTAAGAGGCTGCATGAACTTCAGAGGGATCCAAGATATAAAGAGGATCCGCTATGGCAGAGGGAAATAAAAACCTTCTTAAAGATTAGGCGAAAAGCCGAGCAAGAGGCTTTCAGCAGATATGGTCTCACGTACATTGTTGACGAATATTTGCCCGCTAAGCTTGAAGAGACCACGTGAAAAGAAGAAATTTAAATAGGTCTTGAAAGCCTATTTAAAAGGCATAATTACGGGAGGATCAAGATTGAGTGGAAAAAGCCGTTTTGGTTTAAGCGCCGCCGAAAAGTTCTTCGGTCTAATCCTTTTAATCGTGGGTGCCGT
>CAZAPQ010000090.1:0-15429 GCA_964487415.1 uncultured Candidatus Bathyarchaeia archaeon
CTTCAAGTTCTTAAGTTTATTTTTAGCCTCCTCAGGGGATTTAGAGTTCATAACATGCTCTCTTATGGCGAGCATAACCGCCATGTTGCATATGGCAGCAAGGTCGGCGCCAGTGTAGCCTTCAGTTCTCTGGGCTAGTTCATCAATGCTTATATCCTCGGCTAATGGCTTCTTTCCTAGGTGAATTTTGAGGATTTCTTTTCTGGCTTCAAGGTCTGGAAGGGGCACATACAAAAGCTTATCGAATCTTCCAGGTCTCAGGAGGGCTGGGTCTATGATGTCTGGGCGGTTTGTAGCCGCTATGACGACGACACCTCTAAGTTCCTCTAAACCATCCATTTCTGTTAAAAGCTGGCTTATGACACGCTCCGTTACATGAGAGTCTCCATAGCCTCCGCCCCGAACAGGGGCTATGGCATCTATCTCGTCGAAGAATATTATGCTTGGAGCAGCCTGCTTTGCTTTTCTAAATACTTCCCTTACAGCCCTTTCCGATTCGCCAACCCATTTTGAAAGAACCTCCGGTCCCTTGATGCTTATGAAGTTGGCTTCGCTTTCGTTTGCAACAGCCTTGGCTAATAGCGTCTTACCTGTGCCTGGGGGGCCATAAAGCAGAATGCCCTTAGGCGGCCTAGCATCCATATGTTCAAAGACCTCTGGATATTTTAGAGGCCACTCAACAGCTTCTTGGAGCTCAAGTTTAACGTCCTTAAGTCCACCTATGTCCTCCCATTTAACGTCCGGAACCTCAACAAGCACTTCACGCATTGCTGAGGGTTCAACATCTTTTAGGGCTTCCATGAAATCGTTCATGGTGACAATTATTTTGTTCAGAATCTCAGCTGGGATGCTTTCTTTCTCGAAATCAATTTCGGGAAGAACCCTGCGTAGGGCCCGCATGGCAGCTTCCTTACAAAGCGCCTCAAGGTCTGCGCCTACAAAGCCGTGGGTAACACTGGCTATTTTCTCTAGGTTAACATCTTCGGCTAGGGGCATACCTCTGGTATGAATCTGCAAAATCTCCAGCCGACCCTTCTTGTCAGGAACGCCTATCTCGATTTCCCTGTCAAATCGCCCCGGCCTCCTTAAGGCTGGATCTATGGCATTAGGCCTATTGGTTGCGCCTATAACAACAACTTTTCCGCGGGGTTTCAGTCCGTCCATAAGGGCTAGAAGTTGTGAAACCACCCTCTTTTCAACCTCGCCAGTAACCTCCTCCCTTTTTGGTGCAATGGCGTCGATTTCGTCTATGAATATTATGCTTGGAGCATTTTCCTCAGCCTGCCTGAAAATCTCCCGGAGCCTTTCTTCGCTTTCTCCGTAAAATTTGCTCATAATCTCTGGTCCGCTGATGCTGAAGAAGGCGGCGTTTGTCTCATTTGCAACAGCCTTAGCCAATAGGGTCTTACCCGTTCCAGGAGGACCATAAAGGAGCACACCTTTCGGAGCCTCAACTCCCAGACGTTCAAAAAGTTCCGGATATTTCAGCGGAAGCTCAACCATTTCCCTTATCTTTTTAATAGCATCATGGAGTCCACCTATATCCTCATAGGTTACCCTTGGAACCTCCCTTACGGCAGCCGCAGGTTTTTCACCTATGAGTATCTCAGTGTTGGGTCCAATTATTACAGCGGGGGCTGGAGGCTGGACGCTTGTAATCATTAGATCAATTTTTCGACCCATTATCCCTATTGAAACGTAATCTCCCCTTGTGACGGCCTTACCATCTAATAGCCTAGCAAGATACTCCTCCGCTCCCTCAATACGCAGAGGCTCAGTAGGCGCCAGAGTTATCTTCTCAGCCCTTTTTGCTTCAACCTTTCTTATGGTTACCTTCTCGTCTATACTCACGCCTGCATTGTTCCGCGCATAGCCATCAATGCGAATTATCCCCTTCCCATAGTCCTCACTGTAGCCAGGCCAGCATATAGCCACGGTTTTACGTTTCCCCGAGATTTCCACAACATCGCCGGGAGTTAAACCTAGCTCCTGCATCACCTTAGGGTCAATTCTAGCTATGCCGCGACCCACATCACGACCGTGCGCCTCAGCTACCCGCAAAACAGCAGTGTTAGAACCAGACATAACATCAACCACAAGGCACCATTATAAAAACGAGAATATAAATTTAGCCAGTTAAATTCACATTTAAACAACATCTGTCCAAAATAAAGCAATTCTATTCAGTGCAACTCGGCTGGAGCAAGAAGCACTTGGCCCATGAGCAGCGCATACGTGAGGATATGATGGTGGTATGAACCGTCACTGTTGCTTGACAGAACAGTCACAACCAACAGCAACGGCTACTTCGCAACAGCAGCATATGGAACAGCGATAGTGCCGGGATACAGCGAAGCGTGGTTCGATGCTTATAACGTGCCGAACTACTACAATAGTACCTCTGTGCGTTTTTCGTTCTAGAAAATTAATCGAAGCATGACACTTTTATTGTCTTCGTATATGTGGTTCCGTTGGCGTACACTGCCCTTATGGTTACATCGTAGCTTTTGCTAGCCTCGTAAGTTCCCGTAAGGCGTTCAAAAAGAGCTGCCTTCTCGTAGGGTTGGAGGGGGGCTTGCTCGGAGACTTTGCAGTCCCTTCCATATTTCTCAAGGTAGAAGTTCATAACGCCTTCTCCCTGCATTTCCGCCGTTAAAAATATTATCGTATCATTTCTCATGTTCTGCACCGTTATTGATAACATTTGTTTATTAGCTCCCTGTGCTATCATTGCACGTATGACATATATTGGATCCATTTCTTGTGCCTTTTCGTAGAACGACTTTGACAGGTTGCCCGTCTTCATATCATAAATGGCCAGGCCAGCCGCTATGGCAGCCACTATTATAATTGAAATTATTAATGTGGCTGCGCTTCTCACATTCATACATTATGATCTTTTCAATTCGAAGTTTTTAAATATAATTTTTAGCTCCCTGCTTCCAGCCTTCTGGTGTTGAAAAGATGCATTAAGTAAGAAAGGGACCTCGGCATTAATGGCGACTTCGTCACGCTTGAAAACCAAGATGCGCAGTTCAAAAGGTTGGCGCCGGGGGTGGGATTTGAACCCACGAGGCCCATATGGGCCACAGGCTTTAAGGCATGCTAGCTTGTCTCCAGGCCTGCTCCCTACCGGACTAGGAGACCCCGGCACTACATGAATTTTACTCCCTTTATATAATTTAAAGGCTTATTATTCCGCGCAAGCCTTTGCCATGATAGAGGACGGATTTCTGGTATAAAGTTTGGATGCTCAAATGATTATTGGGTTTTCTCAGCCATTAGCACGCGATAGCCGCTTCCCCGCGCCAGGACAGCGACGTTCCCAAAGTTTTCTTCAAAAATCCTCTGCAAGCGTTCTTTCCCCATCTTTGATTTCACAACCATCTGGAGTGTTGCACATCTAACCATATGCTTCGGGGCCTCTGAAATTATTGATTTCACCACAGACAGCCCGGCACTTACGGGCGGGTTCGAAAGGATACAGTTGAAGCCAATTCCCTCAACGGGTTCATACAGATGCCCAAACCTGGCCTCCGCATTGGCCACCCTATTTAGAATGATGTTTCTTGAAGCAAGCCTAACCGCTCGCTCGTTAACATCAACCATAATAACCCTTAAGGCTGGATTCAACTTAGCAGCAACTATCCCAACTACGCCATAACCGCAGCCCATATCCAAAACATAACCTTCCTCGGGCAGAATCATAGATTCCACCAGAAGCCTTGTGCCAAGATCTACACGTCTTCTAGAGAATACGCCTGAGGCCGTTAAAAATTCAAATTGTCTCCCACGTAAATACGTACGTATAAGCCCATATTTAGGCCTTGAACCGGGCCTAGAAGTGAAATAATGTTCAAACTTTTCGAGCTTATCCCTCATTTAGATTTCGCCGCTCTTCCAACATTTAGGATAGGTGCCCCTGGGCATTAGAACCCTCCGAGTCTTCGCGACAATTCCATGATCCGCCTTTAAAATCTCTTCTGTTGAAGCTTCAGCCCTTGCCAATGCCACAGCTTCCCCCTTCAACGTTAAAAGCGTAACAAGGGAGCCCTTACTTATGCCAGTTTCAAGGAGCAAGACTCCTGGAGCTGTGAGGCTTGCACCATGGCAAATAGCGTCCACAGCTGAATCTCGAATGTATATTTTCGGGACAAGGGTTAAAGCATTCTCCATAGGCTGGATAAACTTCCTTAAAATGTTGTCATCCTTCTTTTTCTGCCATTCCATGAACCAGTAGGCCACATCATGCAACGTAACAATGCCCTCACCCTCGACGAATGGGCCTGCCCTTGTTCTACGAAGCTCCTGCATATGGGCTCCACATCCTAAAACTTCGCCGATGTGATGGCAGAGCATTCGTATATATGTGCCACCCTCACATCCCACCTTAAATAAGACATTGCGTTTCACCATCTCCAAAAATTCTATGTAATAGATATGCCTAGTCCGCAGCTGACGTTTAACAGAGGCCCTTAGGGGCGGTCTCTGGTAAATTACATCCTCAAACTCGCTTAAAACCTCTTTAACCCTTCCCTCTGAAACATCACCATGCAGCTTCATGACACATACATATTCCTTACCGCTTGTTAATAGGGCTTGAACGATTTTCCTAGATTCCTCTAGGGTTATGGGCAAAACTCCGGTCACATTGGGATTTCTCCGGCTTTAAGCCTCTAGAGTCCCGCCGTGACCGATATTCTGAATTTTCAGTATTTGCTTAACCCAGGCGGCAACTTCATGGCTTGTAGGCCCGGCAGGCTTGTCGAGATTTATAACCCCAAATCTTATGTAATCCCAGTCTGAACGTTCTTCAGGCCTGCAACCATAATTCGGGTCGGTTTTATCCTCAGCCTTAACCAGTAGTTTACGTTCCACCTGCCAGGGAGCAACACTCCTAGGCATTTTGCTCAAACACCCACTCATAAGAGAAAACTCTGGAAATTAATAACAATTGTTAAGAATTAGGCATTTTACGCTGGTTTTAGAATGGGCTTAATGGGCTTGGACATCTCTTCAATTAAGCCCTTCTGCTTTAGAGCCTCAATGACCTCCTCGTCGGATGCTCCGCGTTTAATATCAACCTTCTCACTTAAGGGTTCAAGGTGATTGATGTTAGACCTTCGCCGCTTAATCCCTGTTAAAGACTTTGGTCCCGTGACCAGCACGAAATTCTTGTCTATAAGATCAACTATGACGCATTTTCTCCCAGTCTCTCTCCCCGCAATTTTAACGCAGATCCTGCCTACCTCTATTGCTGGCATATGATCACCATCCTTCTTAGGAAAGCTAACATTCAAACATATATTCTTTAACTTTACGCTTCGGCTAGAAATCTTTCTACAACACTGTATAGAACACTGGTGCCGAACACCAGATTCTTCACTGAAATGCGTTCATCAACGCCGTGGATCATCTTTATAATTTCTCCATAGGGCAGATCAGATCGAAGGGGATGAAAACCATAGCATATAGCACCCAATCTCCTGAAATAACGGGAGTCTGTCCCGCCAGTAAGCAGCAGGGGCGCCACCACGCAGCCTGGCTCAAATTCATTCAGTACATCCACAATAACCTTGTATAATGGCGTATCCATCGGAGATTCTGAGGGTTCATTTGCCTGAATTATATCAAACTCCAGCTTTTCAATGCCAACATCTACTAGAAGCTCCTTCACCCTGTTCATGGCATCATCAACACTCTGCCTCGGCAGAATCCTACAGTCGAATACAGCCTCGCATTCTGAAGGAATTATGTTCTCCTTCACGCCGCCATGTACAATGGTGGGCGCAATGGTCATCCTAAGCATTGATCGGATCTCCTCAGCCATGCCTCTGTCCCTCAGAGCAATCTGGTCTAGAGCCGCATCGCCCAAAGCGGGATTCTGAAAAAGAGGATGCAGCGCCTCCCTTAGCCAATTATTTTCTCTGGCAAGCACTGTCAAGAATTGCTTGACGGTGGGAACCATACTAATTTCCGCACAGTAACTTCCCAAAGTCTCAATTACCTTACTCATACGCATTATGGCATTGTCAGCCGCGCTTGGCACTGAACCATGTCCAGGGGTTCCTTTAGCCTTAACCTTAAACCATAATATGCCCTTTTCAGCAGTTTGTATTGTGAAAACATTTTTGCCGTTCATAGGTATAGCTTGCCCTCCACCCTCATTTATAACGTAGGACGCCCTAACCTTCTCCGGATGGTTACGAACAAGCCAGCCTGCTCCCGCCTCGCCACCCTTCTCCTCATCTGCCGTAGCTGCAAAAATTAAATCACCCTTCAGCTTCACATTGTTCCGCTTTAAGAGCTTCATAACCATAACTTCTATGGCGATCATCGACTTCATGTCCATGGCGCCCCTCCCCCAAACAAAACCATCCTTTACAACGCCGGAAAATGGGTCTACACTCCACTCCTTCGGGTTCGCAGCAACAACATCCAAATGCGACAGCAGAAGTAGGCTTGGTTTTTCGCCTGTCCCCTTAAGCCGCGTTATTATGTTTCCCCTTCCAGGGGCAGATTCAAGGATCTCACACTTGAAACCTTCGCTTTCAAGGGTTTTGGCAATATACTTCGCGGCTTCGGTTTCATTTCCAGGGGGGTTTGTTGTGTTTATGCGGATCAAATCACTTAAAAGAGCTGTAACTTCCTCTTCAACCTCATCAAACAACATGCACTCCAGTCACCCTATCATGAAATAATTAATCACTTGTATATCTCTGCTCCCTTATAGAGCCAAAAATTCTTACCCTAGCAGCGCACACCACCAAAAACGTGAGAGCATTGAAATTTAAATTTAGGGTTGCTATTCCGCTTATGAAGGTCGATATTTGAAATAAAGATTATATATTACGATTCAATATATTATCATGCTACTGCATCCGCGTAGAACATAAATACCAAAGGGGTGCAGGCGTGACAATCCTATACGTGTTAACTTGGATCTCCTTTGTAGTTTATTACACATGGTATCTTTCTTCGCCATATTACCGGCAATATTTCTTTGAAAAAATTAGGCTGATTATGAAATTCAATGAAAAAGTGAATTACAAGCTTGATTGGGCTCTGGCAAAAATTTTCCATGTAAAGATAGAGGATGTTAAAGCATCATGGCTTGTGAAAATAGGTATAGCGCTTATAGCCTTCCCTGAACCTCTTATAAGCGATTTTATAGGTGGTTGCTTGATAATAATCGCGGCAATTTTAATTAAAGGAAGAAGCTTAGCGAGGATTTTCAAGACATGTCGCCTTTAAATTGCCAACGAATCCACACCTAGCTCGGATGACAAGCCAGCGGAAAGAATTGCGCAGCTCCCTCAAATTAACACAAGCTCAAATAACGCCTTCATAAAAAGACTCATTAACATTTAACCTTATTACAAAATATAGACGGTTAGAGATAAAGATGCAAACCGCGAAAAAGGTTCTACACCATTTAGAAGAATATAGCATAACAAAAAAGGTAGGGTTGATTTCAGATACTCACGTGCCAGTTCGGGCAAAGGAAATTCCAAAAAGGGTATTTGAAGTCTTTGAAAAGGTTGACTATATAATTCATGCTGGGGACCTTGTAGATCTGGCTGTTATAGACAAACTTGAACAGCTCGCACCCGTTTTGGCTGTATATGGAAACATGGATGGCCCTGAAATTCGCGGGAGACTTCAGAAGATAAAATCGCTAAGTATCCTAAACTGGAAGATTGGAGTCACACATGATCTGGGAATTCTATTAAGGGAGGGAAAATTAAAAGAGATAGCCAAACAAAACAGCTTCGACGTGCTTGTCCATGGGCATACCCACAGTCCTAGCATAAGACGGGAACAAAACATCTTATTTGTAAATCCGGGAAGCCCCACGCAGCCCTTACCGCCATTCATATCTAAGCCAACAGTTGGAATATTGAAAATCGCCAAAGAGGGAATCGCTCCAGAAATTATTCCGATTATTTAATTATGAAATAGAATTGTTCACTTTAACTCGTCTCTCTCACCTGTAATATTGCTCGTTCCACAGCGAATTTTAAAAGAGTAAAAGATGAAAAGGAGATGTGAATGCCAATGGAATGCTGTAAGAATCCGTGGAACAAAAACTGCCAAAGCAAGGATATTGAAGTTTACATAATCTACAAAGGTGACAAGATTCCAATATGTAAAAGCTGTTGGAGCAAAATGGCTGAGGAGGATTTAGAATGGTAAATACGATGGATGGGATGACGATGACTATAAACGTTGCAAAATCATTTCTTGGAAAGAACGTTAACCTTCACCTGAAAGATGGATCAGTAATAGTGAACGTTAGGGTTGATAAGATTCAAAAGGATCCATCAAAGAGAGAAATATTACTCAAATGCATTCCCTATGGTCAAGATAGCTTCATCAGTTTGCCTTTAAAAAGGGTTTCTTGGGCGAAAATGCTGGATATCAACTTGATTCAAGTTTTGGATCGCAAGAGCAACTAGCGTTTTCTAATGACATTTTTACACAAATTTTTCAACAATCTTAAATAGCATTTCACATTCTTCTTGAGAGGGACAGGTGAACGGAATGCCGTGCACTGTGATAGCTGGGGCTTTTTGGGGAGACGAGGGTAAGGGTAAGATAATCTCGTACCTTGCCCTTAAGGATAAAATTGATGTCTGCGTTAGAACGGGTTCGGTTAATGCAGCCCATACAGTCTGGTTTGAGGGGAAACGCTACGCATTACACATGGTGCCAGCTGCCTTCGTTTATAATAGATGCCGCCTTCTCATAGGGGCAGGTGCAAACGTTCATGTTGAAAGGTTGCTGGAGGAAATAAAGGAAACAGGGGTAGAAAACAGAATAGGGGTTGACTATCAAGCCTCAATTATAGAAGAGAAGCACTCCCTACAGGACAAAACAAGCGCACATCTGAAGGGCATCGGAACAACAGGGTGGGGAGTAGGACCAGCTATAGAGGAGCGTGTTCGTAGAACTGCCAAACTCGCAAAGGACATTGACCAATTGCAACCATATTTAGCAGATGTAGCAAAGGAAGTGAACGAGGCTATAGATTCAGGCAAGAAGGTTTTACTGGAAGGGACGCAGGGGTTCATGCTGTCCCTGTTTTTCGGGACATACCCATATGTAACCGGAAGGGACACAAGCGCCTCAGCAATATGCTCAGAAGCTGGTGTGGGACCCACAAGGGTTGATGAGGTTCTTCTGGTTTACAAGGCTTTCATGACCCGTGTTGGAGCTGGACCTCTGCCTGGAGAAATTCCAAAGGAAGAATCTGTGAAAAGGGGATGGTTTGAAATCGCCGCTGGGACAGGTCGCGAGAGACGATCAGCGCCATTTAATTTTGAAATAGCAAAAAGGGCCGCGGTAATTAACGGAGCAACCCAAGCAGCCCTCACAAAGCTTGATGCTCTTTATCCCAAATGCAGGGGGATAAGGACTTATGATGATCTCCCTCAAGAAGCCAAGGATTTCATTAAGGAAATAGAAAGGCAGCTGGGAATACCTGTAGTGCTGATAGGCACAGGCCCGGATGCCTTGGACATTATTGATAGGAGATCTTAATCATTATGCCATTCTAGCCTTTTGGCAACGCGATGTATTAGTATCTGTCTAACCATTTTTAATTACAAAGCGAGGGTTATGCTTGCCAACATTCGCAAGAAGTGGAGTTCTAAACAGAGACCTACGGCTGTTTTTCACCTCAAATTTTATAGGGGCATTTGGAGATGGCCTTTATTCTTACCTTTTACCATACTACATGAAGGAAAACCTCAAGGCCAGTCCAGATGAGGTTGGGCTGCTCTATGCTTTAACAAGTCTGACAGCAGCCGTAACCCTTTTCGCGGCAGGAATGGTTGCGGACAAATATGATAGAAAGAAGATCATAATTGCAGGGTGGATGGCTTGGTTACCTGCCCCAGTTATTTTTTCCTTTGCACAGAATTGGATTCAAATGTTGCCCGGAATGATTCTGTGGGGATTCTGGCTTAGCGGGTCCACAGCTACAGCCTATATAATCACCTCCACAGACAAACGTAATCTCACGTTAACTTTTACTGTAATATCGTCTTCATGGTCCTTGGGTTATATCTTTTCCCCGGCTTTGGGAGGCTATATTGCAAGCATAATGGGAATGCGGACAGTCTTCTACCTTTCAGCCATTTTTTACATGGCGGCCTGTCTAACTCTCGTATTCATAAGTAGCCAGCATCCCGCAAGTCCACCGCAGAGCCAGCATTCTTTCAAGGAAATGTTAAAATCCAGAAAGCTTGCAGTTTCCTCTTTAATTTTCGCCATTGCGCTTTTCGTTCCAACGATGATTCGCCCGTTTGTTCCCCAATTTCTTGCAGATGCTTATGGCTACGGCGACTTTGAGATAGGTCTGCTTGGCTCTATATCCTTCCTCGGCTCAGCAGTTTTAGGCATCCTTTTAGGCAAATTCGGGGACAAATTTAAAAAGTCTTATGCGTTGGCGGCTTCAATGCTCCTTTGCAGTTTGTTTATCATCCTGCTCTCGGTTTCAGGTAACTTTTACTTCTTAGCAGCGGCGCTCTTCTTCGCAGGGGCAACCTATATAACATGGTCTTTAGCAAGCGCAATGGTCGGGCCTCTGGCACCTGAGTACATGAGGGCTAGGTGGATAGCTATCCCACAAACCATAGGTATGCTCTGTTCTTTTCTGGCGCCCTACGTTGGCGGGATTATTTATAAAACGTCACCCTACAATTTATTAGTCGCCGCACTCGCAGCATCGATCATATCAGCATTGATAATACTTAACAAGGCGCCGGATGAGCCGTAGCTCCATATTGCAGAATTCTTATTTAACATGTGTGAGATTTAATTAAGCGAGCCAAGGGTAAGGTGAGAAGCATTGGACGAACAGCCCATTGCACGAAGCTTCCTTGCACTGTTGTTTGTGGCTGGGTTAATATTAGGTGGATTAATAAGCTCATACATAACAGTCCAGCAGATACATGAGTTTGAATCAGAGATTGCACATATCAAAAGTCAAATTTCGCAAATATGGGGCTCTCAACAAATCCTATACCAAAACGTCACAGTATATCAGAGTGGCGCCGTCTTATCCGAAATCTATGAAAAGGTTAAGGATTCAGTGGTGCTAGTCAGTGTTAGCAGGAAAGACGGCACAACTGCAAAAGGTTCAGGCTTCATTTATAACTTCACAAACCAGATTGTTGTAATCACAAATTATCATGTAATACATGACGCGGCAAGCCTAAGTATAACATTCTCCGACGGGGAGGGATATGGCGCCAAGGTCTTGGGAAAGGACCCTTACGCGGACTTAGCAGTACTATCGTTTGTACATGAGGTTCCAAGGGAAAAGCTGAAACCCCTTATAGTTGCCAACTCTTCGACATTGAAAGTAGGCGATCCAGTAATAGCAATAGGAAACCCCTACGGTCTTGTAGGGTCAATGACAACGGGTCTGGTAAGCGGCCTTGGCAGAACCATAACTGAGGAGTACACGGGAGGCTTTGCGATAGCCAACATTATCCAGACTAGTGCACCGATAAATCCGGGAAATTCCGGAGGACCTCTGCTCAATATTGAGGGAAATGTTGTTGGAATAACAACGGCAATAATAAGCGATTCCCAGGGATTAGGGTTTGCCATCCCTTCAAACACCCTCTTAAGGGAAATCTACTCCCTAGTTACGACTGAAGAATATCACGGCCACTCCTACCTAGGTATTAGGGGAAGTGATTTAAGCTATGAGGTTGCCCAGAACATGAAACTTCCAGTCACGTATGGCTGGCTTATACAAGAGGTTGTCAAAAATGGCCCTTCAGACGGCAAACTCCGCCCAAACGATGTAATTGTAGCCCTAAATGGCACAAAAATAAGGAACGGAGATGACCTTGCAAGCTACTTAGAGGAAAAAACGCTTCCAGGAAACACCATCAAAGTAACAGTTTATAGGAAAACTGGAAATGCATGGAATAAGGATTATGTATTCGTGATCTTAGGTGAAAGACCTCCACCTCCTGTTTAGCCCTGTCATAAAACTCGAACTTGAACATGAAAGCAATAACCCCCTTAGAGGTCAAGTGCTTAAAGGTGGTTTATTTGAGAGGCATATATAACGGATTATGCGTTAACTGCAAGGGAACTATTTCGGATGAGCGGCTCCTTCAATTTGGTATTTGCGAAAGATGTCTCGAAAATGTTGAGAATCTAAGATCATGGAAAGACGTTCTAAAGGCATTAAAGGAAAAGGGGAGAGCATACTTTGCCCATGAAATTTACGATTTTCATAAAAGGTTTAACGAGTTTTCCTTATTTTTCAAAAGGGCCGTTGGCCAAAGAATGTGGTCGCTCCAAGAAACCTGGGCTAGGAGAATTCTTTTAAAGCGGAGCTTTTCAATAGTTGCACCTACAGGTGTTGGAAAAACCGTATTGGGAACGGTTGCAGCCCTATATTTTGCCGTTAATGGTAAGAAAAGCTATATAATAGTGCCTACAGCGCTCCTGGCCTACCAAGTCAGCGAAAAAATAGATGCATATTCAGAGAGGTTCGGGATAAAACCAAGGAAAATAGTTTATCATGCAGGTTTAAGCGAGAAAGAAAAAAGAGCTGCTTTGGAAAAAGTGGCGAGTAATGACTTTGAAATTCTCATAACAACCGAAAGGTTTTTGGTCAGTCATTCTGATGTACTAAAAGGTAAAAGTTTTGATTTTGTATTTGTGGATGACGTGGACTCCTTTTTGAAATCTCCAAGAAACATTGATAGAATTTTGACGATTTTAGGCTTCGATAATTCAACTATATCGTCAGCTTTTCAACTATTAAACCTTCAAATAGAGGCAAAAAGGCTGAGGAGGATAAAGAAGAATTCCTCAGAAATCCTGAAGCAAATTGAGACGATAAGACGTAAGATTGAAGACTATAAAAGTCGGAACAATATTGGCCTGCTAGTTGTTTCAGGCGCAACGGTGAAGGCTAAGAGAACGAAGAGAATAAAACTCTTTGAGGAGCTTTTAAACTTCCAGATTGGCTTTAAACCCGAATTTCTAAGGAACATTAAGGATTTTTATATCAAGCTGGAAGGCAGTATTGAAAGCCAAGTGCTATCCTTAATTAAAAGCTTCGGATCTGGATGCTTGATATTTATACCTTCTGTCTTTGGCAGAGACTTTGCCACCAAAATAAGTGATTTTCTGAACGCAAATAATGTGAAGGCCAGTGCGTTCATGGAGATGGATGAAGAGCTTTTGGAAAAGTTCGAGAAAGGCGAGTATGACTCCTTAATAGGAATTGCAAGTTTTAGAAACCCCCTTGCCAGGGGGATAGACCTTCCGGAGAGGGTTCGTTATGTAATTTTTGCAGGAGTCCCAAGAATGGAAATCAAGTTGGGTTGGGAGGAATATAATCCATCTAAAATACTCACAATTCTCAAAAATATTAGAGAGTTCCTTGAGAAGAATCAGCAGGAAAAGGCGACCCAAATAATTAATAGCCTCCGCAAAACGATTCCCATGGATAAGCATACGCTGGAAAAGGTTAACGAATCCATAGAAACCGGCGTTCCACTCAGCGGTTATGAAGATTATGTTAAAAAGATTATATTAGAGGCAAGGGACTTTCTTAAGAGCGCCATAACGCCGAGGGTTATAGAGCAAATAATGCAAAGTAAGGAGGTCTCCCTGAAAAAGAGAGATGGAGATTTCTACCTTATCATTGCAGACCCCATATCATATGTTCAGGCCTCTGGAAGAGCCTCAAGAATGTTTGCCGGAGGGATAACCCATGGAGCAAGCTTCTTGCTCTTAGATGATGAGAAAGCCTTCTACTCGCTCAGGCGTAAGCTGGAATTCATGCTCGGGGAAGTCACATGGAAACATTTTGACCCCAAAATAGCCGAGAAATGGTTTAGAAAGGTGGATGAGGATAGGGCAGCCATACGAGCTATTAAAGAGGGCAAAATTGTTAAGAAGATGAAGGACTTTATTAAATCGACCCTGCTGATTGTAGAGTCTCCAACCAAAGCAATTACTATATCAAGGTTTTTTGGAAAACCCTACCGGAGAAAAATTGGAAACATAACGGTTTTTGAGATTAGTATGGGAGAATTTGTGCTTAACATCGTCGCGAGCATGGGCCACGTTTATGACTTAGCAGTTAACGAGGGGTTCCACGGCGTAAAAATCGAAAACGGAGAGTTTGTGCCCATTTATGATTTCATAAAAAAGTGTAAAAAATGTGGGGAGCAGTTCGCTGGTTTAGATTTTTGCCCAAGATGCAGGAGCCAAGAATTTTACTCTAAAAGCGACCTCATCGATGCTATGAGGAAGATAGCACTGGAAGTGAACAGTGTCTTCATAGCCACGGACCCTGACATTGAGGGAGAGAAAATAGCCTATGACATCTACTGCTCACTTTATCCCACGAACCAAAAGGTGGAACGTCTGGAGTTTCATGAAATCACTAGGAAGGCTTTCCTGCAGGCAATAAAGCATAGGCGAAAAATTGATTTGAAAGTGGTTGAAGCACAATTGGTTAGACGCATAGAAGACCGCTGGATAGGTTTTGAGCTGAGCAGAAAACTTTGGAGTGAATTCAAGAATCATAGACTCTCAGCCGGAAGGGTTCAAACCCCAGTGCTCGGATGGATAATAGAGAGGTTAAACGAATCAAGAAAGAAAAAGAAAGTTTTAATAGCTGAGCTTTCAAACGGCTTAAGAGTTTCAATTGAAAATCCTGTTCTCCCAACCGAACAGCTTGGAAAAAATGTTTGGCAAATTAAGGCAAAGATATTAGATCTAAAAACTGAAGAGAAGATATTGGATCCGCCGCCGCCATACACAACCGATACGCTTCTTCGCGACGCATCAGCGAGATTGGGATTTTCAGCCAACAAAACAATGATGATTGCCCAGGACCTCTTTGAAATGGGTCTTTGCACCTATCACCGGACAGACTCAACGACAGTTTCAGCTGTTGGAATAGGCATTGCCAAAAACTACATACAAGAGAGGTATCCATCAATGTTTGCCCCGCGGAAGTATTCCATGGGTGGAGCCCATGAATGTATCAGACCAACAAGAGCGCTAGACATAGAGCAGCTAAAAAACGTGATTTCCGCGGGGATTTTAAGGTTTCCAAAGAGACTTACAGATGATCATTTTAAACTTTACGACCTTATCTTCAAGCGTTTCATCGCAAGCCAAATGAGGGATACTAGGATCCTCTATCAAAAATTCAGGGTTCTTATAGATGGAAACCAAACGTTTGTCGAGAACCCCGTGAGCATTTTAAGCGAAGGATTCAACATAATGCTACCAATAAGAACTGTAAACGCAGTAGAAGAGGGAGAATATACTTTAAACTCTGCAAGACTTTTGCATTTACCATCTGCAAGGCTCTTCACACAAGGCGAGATAATCGCGCTAATGAAAGAAAGGGGTATTGGCAGGCCAAGC
>CAZAPQ010000091.1:0-42271 GCA_964487415.1 uncultured Candidatus Bathyarchaeia archaeon
CTCTGAAATTTAGAAGGTAAGAGGCTAGGCGGATACCGGTTTCGTTACGGATGCCTTCCTCAACACCCTCAAGAAGAGTCTTTATGCATTGAGGATGAGGGCCTTTATAGCCTTCTTTAGGCTTTTCTGGCAAGTTGAACCATTGGGGCTTAGCGAATTTCTCTTTGAACTGCTCGTAAAAATCAGCTATTTTAACGGGCTCAGCTTCGTGGTAAATAGTGTAGCAGCCGCCTTCATAGCTTGAGGGAGCCATTATAACTAGCCCGTTAACATGCAGCTCTAAGCCCCACTCATTTTTCACGTTTATGTTTCCAGCGTTTTCAGGCTTGTCAATATAGACAAAAAAGTGGAATCCATGCGGAGTTTTCTCAATATATGTAGTTTGCAATTCTGGAAAGGCTTTAACAAGCATTGTAAACGGATCAGTTTTAACCGGTGCATCTAAATCTGCATCCACATATGCAAACCAGCCTTTTTCTGTAGGCCCTAAAACAACCGCATAACCATTAGCCCCAGCCCAATCAAGCTTGTCGAATCCAGGATAAGCTTCGGTTTGCCATTTATACAATGACTGAACCCTTTTGCCTCCATCTTCAGATACGCTAAGCTTTAACGGGACTATTTGGAAGCCTTTATCGGCCCACCGTTTCGCGGCTTCAATTAGACTTTGCATGCTCATTCTGCTCATTCACTCCTTGCTTAACAATCCACAACTTCACGGGGCTTTTAGTTTGAAAGCGCAGCTCGCAGCCTTCAGTTTTCAAAATGGCAACTTTGATTTTCTCATATGCCTTCAAAGTTCCTCTACAGACAAAGGCAAAATAAAACACCGTTTCTTCCGGCTCAATTTCCAGCTCTTTCTGTGTCAATCATTTTTCACCTCTTTTTGGCCGCTTAAAGCGTAGGCGCCAAAGTTTATATACATGTATGGAGTACACCTATGGTGTACTGAGTGATTAAGATGGGAACGATTGAAGATGTAAAGTTGAAAATCCTCGGTTTTCTAATGGAAGTTAAAGAGGCAAACGCTAAACAGCTTGAGGAAAAGGCTGAATGTGCAAACAAAACCTTTCTTAAAGCCCGCCAACAACTTGAACAGCAAGGCCTAATCCAAAAACGCTACCAAAACAGAAAGGAAGGCGGACTAGAAGCCATATACAGCATTCCGGAACGGAAGCAGCAAACAGTTAAAGTGATGCTCGAACGCGAGGCCCTAAAACGAGACTTTAACCAAAAAATCAGCAGCCTAAACAGCCCAGAAGACATAGAGTTTTACAAAAAGAAATTAGCTGAATTAGAGAGAGAACGCGAGAAACGTAAACTGTTAGAGCGTATTAGATGGTTTGAATCGTTAAAGGTTCTTCCGGCTAGGGCTGTAAGACAAAAGCTAGAGAAGATGGGCTTTAAACTAGAAGATTTCTTCCCGCCCCCAAACCATGGAAGCCCTAAATTACTCAATACTGGAGCAGATCCATGGCTTAACAGTTATTTTAAACCTGAAGATATTGAAATAAAACTACTCAAATTTAGAAAACCTACTCTTCAGGAAGTAAAAAAACTTATGCGCCTAAGACGTGAAGGAAAGGCAAAGGTGTTGTCACCATTTGAAGCTCCACAATTTTTCTTTGGTCCAGGGTGGATAGCTTTAACCGCGGAGGATGTTAGAGGCTACATGATTGTCGGGGCCTATAAAGAGTTACTTCAACTTTACCAAAAATATGCAAATCTCCAATTGCAAGAAATAAAAGAAGCGCTTCATCTTTCAGATAAAGATATTAAGGCTCTAGAACCCACGTTACGTGAAATGATATTCGAAGACATTAACCCACTACACCCATTAGCAACCGATAAAATTGTAAAATACATAATTAACTACCTTGTCAAAACCAAAAAGGATGCTTTGGAAAGAGTGAAAAGATTTTACATAGAATTTGGAGCAAATGAGAAAGATGCGGAAAAATGGGCTCGAGAGGCCATTGAAGAAGTCAAACATGCTAAAATACTAAAATGAAAATTTAAACACTTTTGTTTCCTCTGCTTCACTTCTTACACAACCTGCACAACCTAAACTAAGCCCTGTGGCTACCTTCTCTTTGTTTGGTATTTCTTAAGAGTTTAAACATAAGACATAATCTTTAAACAGAGGTTTAAAAGTCTTCAAGGTATTTCGCCAAAAACAAGCAGTGCTCCGCCCTTGATATGTCGCCCTGCTTTCGGAATTCCTCAGCTTTCTTTTTGAGGGCTTTGACTTTGCGTTCAAAATCACTTTTTAGGCGTTTTTCAACCGTTTTTTCAGCTTTCGCCATCTATAAGCCTCCGCTCAACTCCATAAGGCCAGGGTTTTCGTAGCCCGGCAATAGTAAGCTTCAAATTCTGCTTGGCTGGTTTGTCCCTGCAAAAGGCGGTTGATTTTAGCCCTAATCTGCTCGAGGGCCCCTACAAAAGCCACGTTAGCGCTGTTTATAGATACCAGTTTCTGCCTTTAATAGACCGCCAATAAAACAGCCAATGTTGAAGGCCGCGTTTAATAAGGATTTTCATTTCATCTGCTCCTTTGGGATTTTAACGAGAAGTTCAGCTTTGAAACACGCATTTTTAGCCTTCCAGGATCGGTTTAAGGTTAAATTTTTGCTTTAGCTCTTGCACGTTGAAAAAGGCAGACGTTTTAAGCTCGTCAAAGTCAGCCCTAAAAGTTTCAAGAATCACTTGGACGAAATATTTGCTAGGATCACAGCCTATAGCCTTCAAAAACTCGATAAGCGCTTTGGGCAGCTTCAAAATGATTTGCTCATATTCTACTTCCTTCATTTAGCAGACCTCCAAGAGGCTTAACTGTCGACCCCGAGTTTCCTCTTCCACATGGCCTATGTAAATCGTTAGCCCTCTGCAACTCTGCTTATCGTCTATATCAAACCTTACATGACGGTCCTTATAACGAACCGTGAAGCCCCAACCATGATTAGCCTCGACTTGTTGCTGGTAAGCTGCGACAACCCGTCGCCGGAACTCAGGATCTTCCATAAGGAAGCTGATCTCAGGCTTAACACGGAACTTCACCATACCCATCATGCCGATTACGCCCCTTCTGTATTCACTAGTATATACTAGCGATATTCGTAATATTTAAATATTTTGGTAAATACAAGTATAGACAAAGAATTAAAAGGACCGTGGGTAAAAATATGAGTATGCCTCGAACCAAAGACTTTGTAAAGCTCCGCAAGTCTGGAAACAGCCTTGTTATAACTATTCCAAAGGATATTTTAGCCACTTTAGGCTGGAAAGCTGAAGACGAATTATTCATTGAAGTTCAAGACAAAACCTTAATTGTTAAAAAAGCGTAGTAGAACAATAAACATTAGCGGCTGGTATCCGTCCAGCCAAGCATTATGCAAATACCTTTTAGAACTAAAACAACGCTATGGACAAGAGTAGGCATTTTGCACAGTTTGGGCTAGGCTGAAAGTTGCAGAAATGCCTAATCAACCCGAGCTTATCCCAATAATCAATGCGGGGACTCTGAAGCCGGGTGCTTCCGACACTAAATTTGTAATTTGTTTTCAGTAGACAAAAGTTATTGTTATCATTAGTTTAATAGTGTATGGTGAGCTATTTTTAACGGTTACTTGTAGGTTTACGGGGAAGCTTAAATCAGCAACCGGAAAAAGTGCTGTGCTTGTATAATAATATTCGCCAGGTCCTGGAGTTAAATTTAAAGTTCCGCTTCTAGTTATGTATGGTTTCGAAGACAAGTTCACGGCTATTTCAATTCTATCTGGCAAAGCATATTCTGATGGAGGAATCATTTGAACTCTTACAAGCAATAACCCAGAATATGTCACAGAAAAACTCCAAGTTTTTTGTGTATCTGGTTGATAAATTAATGTTTCATTCGCGTAGAGTATAGACTTTTTCATAGCCACTATGGCCTTCAGATCCTCTATTTGAAGATACAAAGGCTCAATTTGGCCCTGCAGATCCCTTACTTGATTCTCCAGGTTACTTATCACTTTTTCCAGACCGCTTTTTTCCTCTTCAAGTCTTTTTACATTATTTTCTAGATCAGCTTTTTCACCTACGAGATTGACAACTTGATTTTCAAGATTAATAACTTGGCTTTGCAGATTTTTATTATCTGATTCTAGAGCATGTATCTTGTTTCTCAAGCTTACATTTTCGATCAGCATATACGTGCTTAAAGCTGCAAGAATAATTATACCACACACTATCAACAAAACTTTTTTCATTAATCACCTTACCCCGATTTCACCCTAAACATTTTTCAAAATTTTATTTATAAAATTTTACGTATTAGGATGTTGCTAAATTGGTTTTATTTCTTCTCTTATGTTTTTGTGGTAGTTTTTAGTCTCTAATTTCCGCTTAACTTTCTTAATGTGAAAATGGTTCTTCAAAGAATTTAAACAAGCTTAGGCTACCCTAAAAGCTGAAAAATGCTTAATCAGCCGAGTATATCACATTCACAGCCCCTCTAAAAGGCTCTAAACCCGCCGAGCTCATCATTTTAGAGACTTCCTAAAAGTTTTGTTTCGTAGGGCTGCACGAAAAACAGAAAAGAGGGAAATTGGCGGGAGAAGCCTCCAGTCTCTTTGGGGTTACAGCCAACACGCCAGCTCTTTTAAATAACATGCATGATTTTACTCACGTTTTCTGAAGATTTTGCGCTTTCCATGTCATCTGCATACTTAAAACATGCTTCCAAAATAGCTTTCAAAGTTAAGGTCTATCGTCTTTTTGCAGCATGTAGCCTATGCCTGCGTTTTATCTTTTTGCATACTCCCTTTAGGGCTCTAAATTGTCGACTTAAAAATCAAACAGATGCTAACGTGTAGCTGAGGGTTTATGTCGCTTTTTAATCCTAAAATAAGGTAAAAATATGCTTTTTATAGTCGAAGTTGCACTTTGAGTAAAATTTATCTTCAAATCCTGACCATTTTAGGACGTTAATTTAGGTTGAGAGAGGCGGCAGTAATGCCTATTGAAAGGGTGAAAACCGGCATTGAAGGTTTTGATCAGCTGATCGGCGGAGGTTTTCCAAGGGATAGCTTAATACTCCTCTGCGGCAATGCTGGCACGGGCAAGACGATTTTTTCAGCTCATTTCCTCTATCATGGCGCTGCGAATCTGCTCGAAAATGGTGTCTACGTTAGTTTCGGAGAGAGCAGAGATGCTTTCTATGAGAACATGCAAAGCTTCGGCTTCGATTTTGAAAGGCTGGAGGAGGAAGATCGTTTTCGCTTACTTGACATGTTAGCAGTGAAGGAAGATGGAATCTCTGCAATCTTGAATATGATTATCGCGGCTGTAAGCAGAATTAATGCTAAACGACTAGTTATAGACTCTTACTCTGCTTTGTCCCAAGCATGCAAGGATCCCCTAGAATCAAGAATAATAATTCAAACGGTTGCTGGAAAAATCATGCGGGAGATGGGCTGCACAACCTTGCTTATCGAGGAGGTCCCCGTTGGAAGCGAGAGAATAGGCTTCGGTGTTGAGGAATTCGTGGCTGACGGTGTAATAATGCTTAAGGCTTCGGAGTTGGAGGGCCGTCTCATCAGAAGCCTCAAAATCCTAAAGCTAAGGGGAACCAAGCTTAAGCAGAATAAATCGGTCTTCACGCTTGACGGCGGATTCAAAGTTTTCACCCCTTTTGAATATAAGCTCATAGAAAAGCCAAAACGCTTCCAGCCTATTCCAGACAAGCCGGAAAAATATTCGACAGGAGCTATTTTCTTCGATGAAGTTTTAGGCGGCGGCTTGCCCAAAGGCTCAATAATGATGCTTGAAACCGATGAGAAAATAGCAGTTTTTTGGCATAGTCTTCTTGTATGTCCAGTGGTCGCCAACTTCATAACGCAAGCCAGAGGTTGTGTGTGTTTCCCATCTATGGGAGTTGACCCTCTGTTACTTCGAAATGTTTACCGCCAGTACGGCATAACTGATGAAGAGTTGAAGAATCAGATGAGAATTTTTGTACCCTTTGCGGTGCATGATTCTCCCTTAAATGTGATCGCGGTAAAAGGCGAAAACTGGAAAGAGGACTTGGATAAATTCTTAGAAACTGGACGACAGTTTATTGAACAGACCAAACAACCTCCGATATTCCTACTGGGTGCAGACTCCTTGAAGACCATTTATGGTGAAGAACGCTGTGAGCAAATTCTCAACCTGTGTGCAACCGAAGTTAGAAGGATGGGCGCTGTTGCCATATACATAACTAAAGCAGGCTATAGAGACTTGGCTATAAGGCTCAGCGCGTTGGCCGACACTTACATACGTCTAACGAGGAGGCATGGTTGCCTGTTGCTCTATGGTGTTAAGCCAAGGACACCCATATACGCTGTTGAAGTGGACGCTTCCAAGAGTTATCCGCTTCCAAAACTAACAGCTATATTCTAAATTACAGACTTAAATCGCGCTACACCTTCCATGTAATTAATTCAGTAATTAGTCTGCAAATGCCTAAACGGCTAGCATGTCAGAGCATTAACGCGTGTAGAGAATTATTAGCCAAATTGATAGGGAAAATGGAAACAAAGATTGGAGCGCGAGTGCAATTAAAACTTTGAAAATAGTTATGAAATATATCAATTTCCGAAATAATAGTTTTAAAGGATATATTAAAAGCCTTTTTTAGTGATTCCATGTTGGACAAGCGTCAGCTTCGCAAAATGCTCAAAGAACATGGATATTCTGATGGTGCTGTTAAGGCAATAATCAAATGGTATTCGTGATCCCCTTTCATTTTTGGAACAATTCTTTTCTTTTATGACAGTTTTTTTAGAAAGGTTTTTGATAGTATTCCAGTCCGTTTGTTTAGGGTTTCCCGATGCCATTCAAATGCAATAAATGTCGCTCAGCAGTCGCAGAAGTTTTTATACCCTATGCTAGACTGCGTTTATGTCCAGACTGCTTTAGCCAGTTCTATATTGCAAGGGTTAAGAGGACTGTTGATGAGTACAAAATGTTCGGCGAGAAGGATTCGATAGGTGTTGCCCTATCAGGTGGCAAAGATAGCGCCGCACTATTGCATGCTCTAAAGCATGCATACCCAAATTTTGATTTTAAGTCTTTGCATGTAAATTTGGGTATTCCAGAGTATTCCTCACACTGTCAGATGAAGGTTGAGAAGTTAACCGCTAATTTAGGTGTAGAACTCCACATTTTTGACCTTCGGAAAGAGCTTGGTATAAGCCTAGACGACTTTAAGAAAACCCAGTTTAAACATAAAATCTGCTCTGTCTGCGGAACCATAAAGAGACATGTCTTCGAAGAATTGGCTCAAAAACTCCAAATTAATGTTTTGGCAACAGGCCACAACCTTAATGACATGGCCGCTGTAATGTTCAAGAATTTCATTTATGGACGCTGGGAACAGCTTGTAAGGCTAAAGCCGGTTCTGCATCCACAAGCTGAAGGAATGACCCGCAAGGTAAAGCCCCTCATAAAGTCTCCAGAAAACGAGAACCTGCTATATTGCCTTTACAATGAAATACCCTTCCGTGAAATCGACTGTATATTTTCGCTTGAGGTTAATGCAAGAAAAGACATTAAACTCTTAGAGGTTCTGGCAAAGGACAACCCACACCTTTGGCATCAGATGTTAAATAGATTTCTAGAAATAATACCCATGCTTGAAAGTAAAGTTCCAAAAAAGCCAATTAAAAGGTGCCAAAATTGCGGTTTTCCATCGGCACATGAGATCTGTGCCTACTGTAAAAGGATTTCTATTGTAAGGCCTATGAGAAATTTAGTTAGCGAAGATGCCGTCAAGCCTTAGCGCCAACCTGTCTTCTAATAACATCCTCAGCCTTTTTAATGGCTTCTTGAAGCTTATCTATTACCGGTCCTCCTCCCTGGGCAAAGTTTGGTCTTCCACCGCCTCCACCGCCTATGATGGCTGAGGCTTCTCGCGCTACTTCCACGGCGTTCACACCCCTTTCTAGGGCTTTCTTTCCAGCCATGATCACCACCCGTGCCGTTTTTCCGTCAGCTCCATAAAGCACTGCCACTAAGGATTCATCGTTTTTCACAGCCTCGCTTGCCATTTGAATCATCAGATCGACATTTACATTGCTTCCGAAATCTCGGAACAGAACCTTCACGCCGTTCACTTCCTTCAACTCCTGGGCTGCTTTAACCCCGGCTAATGTGCCTTCCCGCTCTGCAAGCTCTTTTATAAGTCTCCTCCTTTCAGCGTCGACTTCCTTTAGTTCTCTTAAAAGTTTCTCAGCCGTTTTATCAAGCTTTTCCAACGGAGAATTTAGGATTTCTGAAACTCGCCATAGAAGTTCCTCATTCTTTTGAATGGCCTTCAATGCGTATGTGCCGATGGAATAGATCAGCCTCTCCACGCCATCCTGTATTTTTTCCGTGTGGAGTATCTTAATGAAGCCTATCTCCCCAGTGTTTTTAAGATGTGTTCCGCCGCAAGCTTCAACTTCCCAATCTCCAATTTTCACAACGCGAATTTCTTTTCCAGGAACTGCTCCGCCTTGGTAAAGTCTAAAGCCATAGAGGCTTTCTGCTTCAGACCTTGGCATCCAAGAAATTTCCACTGGGATATGCCTAAAAACAGCCTCGTTTGCTAGTTGCTCTATTTTATAAACTTCTTCTCTTGTAAGCCTCTTATAATGGGAAATGTCCAGCCTTGAACTTTCAACGCCCTTTTGAGTGCCAAACTGCCACACATGCTGCCCCAAAACCCGCCTTGCTGCGCTATTTATGACGTGGGTTGCAGTATGACTTTTCATTAGGGCATAGCGCTTCTCCCAGTCAATAACACCCCTAACAATAGCGCCCTCTGTAGGGATGACATCGCCCTTAATTTTATGAACTATAACTCTGCCTACTTTTTGAACATCCACGACTTCAACTTTCTCATCGCCTACTCTGAGATATCCACCATCCGACGGCTGTCCTCCCCCCTCTGGATAGAAGCATGTTTTATCCAATACAACATGCTCTTTCCCAATAACTTTGAGAACTTTCGCCTCAAACTCCCTCATATACTGATCCTTGTAGTATAAGGGCTCAGTTTCAGGAAGATCAGCCACATGTTCTTTAAGCCAGTCCTCCGTTTTTGTAGTTTCCTCCGTCTGCTTCGCAGTTTGTGCCATATGCCTCTCAGCGATTAAGGCGTAGAAATTGTCAGGAACAGAAGCTGACAGCCCTTCCTTTTCGGCAATTTCCTTAACAATTTCTGGCGGTATGCCATGTGAATCATAGAACTCCACAAAAGTTTCCACGGGAACATTTTGAATCCTTCTTGCTTTAAACTCCTCTGTGATTCGTCTTACCAGAGCTCCACCCCTTGTTATGGTCTCCTTGAATTTTTCCTCCTCTGCTGAAAGCATTTCCATTATCTCGTTTCGCATCTCCTTAAGGTGGGGGTAATCCACAGACCAGTATTTGATCTGCATATCAATAATATCATACAGCCTATTGGGAATGCCGAGCATTCTTAAAAGGCGATAAATCCGTCTGAAGAGGAGTCTCGCTAAATAACCCTCTTGTATGTTTGAGGGTACAACTCCCTCGGCAAGTATGAATGTCAAGCATTTTGTGTGGTCCGCCACTGTGAATGCATTTTCTATCGGGGTTAAAATTTCATTTAACTGCAAAGCATCCATGCCTAATTTTTCCGCGACTTTCTTCCTAGATTCAAGAATGCCTGCCGTTTTATCCAGGTTGATTAGTGCTGAATATTTTGCAACCTCTGCAAGGAACTTATTGTCCACTTTGCTTATGTTGGCCATCTTAAAAATTTCCTCAAGCAAATCACCGTATATGGCATGAAAGGCGCTTGGGACGCCCTGTGACAGCCAAGTATAGCGTTCTATGCCGTATCCCGTGTCCACTGTTCTTATTGGTAGTTTTATTAGTTTATCATTAACAACCTTGTACTGCATAAACACTAAAGTGGCAACCTCTAGGCCTCTCACTATACATTCAAGACATGGGCCGGCATTTCCGCCTCCAGACCACATCTCTTCTTTGTATGTTACTTCCTCCGGTTTTATGCCCAACTCTCTTATGAATTCGTCATGATACCTTACAGTCTGGTCTTTCCAGTAAACCTCCTTATCTGGGTAGTTGAAGGCATGATGGCCTCCCATTTCAAATATTGTTATATACTTTCCGAAAGTCGGGCCAGTATTGGTTATGTCCACCAGCCTAATGCACGGCTGAACTATGACTAGGGGATTTGCTGGCGGCGGCGCTATTCCCTCGGTTACATATGGTTGAAAGTCAATTATGCTCGCGTGGGTTAGGTATATGTCATCCCTCCAACGGGCTACAACAGGGTATGGTTTTATTCGTGTATGCCCACGTTTCTCAAAGAAGGACATGAAAGTTTCACGCATTTCTCGCGCACTATAACTTCGCGAAGTTGGAGGGTTCCCCAAAAATGTGTAATAGGCGCATCCCTCTGCCCTTGCTTCCCCGCAAGTTTCGCGGTCAGGGTTTAGAGTCCAGAAATACGTGTTGCACCTTGGACAAAGTTTCCTAATGTATCCCTTTTCCTTAAAGAATGGAAGGGCATATTCCTCCGCTGGGAATTGCTCCAATTCTAAGCGCTCCTTTTATGTTCTCCTTTTAGATTTCAGAGGATAAACTGTTTGTGTGCATTAAAAGGTTTTGTTATCCAAGTTTCAGGCCTATTAGAAATCCTGTGACAAAGCTTCCGGCGAAGGGAATAAGCGCTATGACTTGAACAAGCAATGAGGATGCTGCGTAGGCCATTCCTAAAAGCCCGCTAATGCTCTCTAGAAGTGCATCGTAGTTTATGCTTATTATTCCCTTCATGCCTAAGTAAACAAGTGCGATTATGAAGAGGCCAATAAGGACCAGTATTATTTTGCTTATCTTTTTGAGGGCGTAGCCTATTATGAATCCACCCAAACCGCCTAAGCCAAGCTGAAAAATCATGGATGGGATAATATCATTCATAGCTTTCCCTTCAACAAGTCATCAAAATTTAAGGGCATCCGATTTTATAAAACTTCCCACAATGGCTTCTAGGGAAAACTCCATTGTGGTATCATTCTAATTAAAGAGGCTTTTTTCTCCATTCCATAGCGTATAAGCGGTTTTGTAAGGTGTCTCTGGGATCTTGGCGAAACTATATAAATGCCCTTAGAGAGTTTCCGCTCTAATTTTAAAGCAACCTTTTTAAGGTTTGGGAAGCGGGAACCACATTTCTCGCATCTGAATCCCTTATCTTTTCCCATGGATTTTAATCTCTTACGACATTTGGGACATAGAGGATTCTGATAAACTATTAACGGCGCAAGCCTAAGCACTCTGAGCTTTTCAAGGTTTATTGTTATAGGTCTGTTTAATGGTAATGATGGTGGTTTAACTCCCCCATAAACCTCAACATAATCTCCTTTAATAAGCTGGACTGCCGCATCCCTTAAAGTGCCTGTGGGTTCGTAGGCCGCGCAGTCAATAACTCCGCTTTCATCCTTAATTTTGAAGATTACATGACTTCCCGGAATAATCTTTGGATTCTCTGCCACTTCACCTCTGACTATTACTGGATGATAAGGTTCTATTTCGCTGAGCCGTTGAACAGGTTTCAAATGCGCGTCTGTGCCATGATTTGTCCGGAAGATAATCCATCTTTCCACAGGCTCAAAAACCCTAATCATTTCCGCGGCCTTTTTAACAATCTCTGGACTTTCACCCCTAATTCCAAAAAGTATAGGGTCTGGCCCTCGTGGCGTGATTAGAATTCTGTTGGTTTCTTTGTCGAAGTTGTTGAATGTGTAGGGTGCTGTTGCCCTATCCATTTCTATAACTGATTTTGGGTCTACTTGCCTTTTCTTACCGTAATTTTCTGATTTGCGGTAGGCTATAAACTCGAAGGTATGATCGCCCCTCAAAGTTTCACCTATGGCTGCTAGACTGCCTATTATCCCTCTTGCCGTCTTGTAGCCGACAGCTTCGGCTTTAAAATGCTTAAGCAGTTTTAAAGCGTCTCCAATTTTCACGATCCCCGTTATTGTTTCCCTAGCAAATTTTCTGATTTCTTTCGGGATTCGAGAGCCTTGAAAGAAGACGATCCCCGGATCAGTGCCCTCATGCTCCAGATCCGATTTTTCTTCAACGGTTTCTATAACATTTTCCTTAATTTCCTCTAAGGAGTTTTCTTCACATTTTATCCTCAAGCATAGGGCGCCGTTGCCCCGCGTTTTCCACGGAACATTGGGATTTAACCTGATAAGGTTGGGATAATCGATAAACTGGACGCTGATTTTCCGAAGTTTTTCCACTAACAGCGCTGCAATATATGTTGTGCATCCCATTCTAGGCGAGTCCGTGTCATCTAATCCGATATGCAGTGTTTTTATAGCCATTTAATGCAACCTTAGGTCATGTTGTCAATTAGACGCATATAGATGTTTGATTATTGTGAATTTTTGGATTAAACCGGATTAAATAAAAATGTGGAATTAAGTTACTTCGACTGTTCTTCGATGATTATCATGGTTAATGTTGACCTGACTTTATCAAGCTTTCTTATTCGCCACGTCACAATCTCCTTAAGCTTATCCATGGAATCTGCACTTATTTTTGCGACAATGTCATAAACTCCATAAACGGCGTATGCTTCTTCAACTCCTTCAACACTTCTGAGCTGCTTCACAACGTCAGATTCAGAGCCTATCTCAGTGTTGATCAGCACAAAGGCTTTTGGCATTTAAAATCCTCCTCAGACATATATGAGGTAGTGCATTCATTAAAATTTTTTGTCGCTCGGGCTGTTTATACTCTGGAAACATTCTTATCTCTTTTATCATCATTATGGTATTGGTCTTCATATGCCTGAAAAGAATGACGTTGTGAAAAGAGTGATTACAAGTCGTGAAATGCGAGCTTTAGAAGTGAACGCCGAGTATTATGGAATTTCCCTCCTTCAGCTTATGGAAAATGCAGGCCATAACGTAGCTTCAGAAATAGCTTTAAGGTTTTCCAAGGACAAGTCGGTTGCGATTTTCTGCGGTTTAGGAGGCAATGGCGGAGATGGCTTTGTAGCAGCCAGACATCTCACGGCCTTAGGCTTTAGGGTTATCGTGATCCTCGCTGGAAGGGGTAAGGATATAACACACAAAGCAGCACTGGAAAATTGGAATACGCTACGATCCATGAGGAATATAACCATACATGAGGTGGCTGATAGTTCGCTAATTCCAGATGTTCAGGCAGATGTGGTCGTTGATGCTCTCCTCGGAACTGGAACAAAGGGCATGCTTAAACCGCCAATTCTACAGTTTGTCAAGAAAATTAACTCGATGGACGCCTTTAAAGTGGCTGTAGACATTCCAACGGGTATAGACGCTGACACTGGAGAGGTTCTCGGGGAGGCTGTTAGGGCTGATCTAACAGTCACATTCCACAAGTCCAAGAAGGGACTTGAAAAAGCGAAGGAATATGTTGGTGAACTAATTGTCAAAAGCATAGGCTTGCCTGAGGAACTTGAAAACTACGCAGGTCCAGGGGACGTTCAAATGGTTTTGAAAGCACGTCGTCCAGAGTCTCATAAAGGCGATTTTGGAAGATTGCTGGTTATTGGGGGGAGTGAAACCTTTACAGGCGCCCCAGCTTTAGTGGCACTTGCCGCCCTAAGAACGGGGATTGACCTCGCGTACATAGCCGCGCCAGAGAAAACTGCCCATGTAATCTCTTCTCAGTCTCCGGATCTGATTACTATAAAGCTTGATGGGAGACACTTGAATTCCGCTAATGTGCCAGCCTTAAAGGCTTACATAGAGAAGGCGGACGCCATAGCCATGGGACCAGGCCTTGGACTGCATAAAGAAACGGTAGATGCTGTTAAAAACCTAATTGAAGCCATTGAGGCTGCTGGTAAGCCTTTATTGTTAGATGCTGATGGACTTAAGGCTTTCTCCGGCTTCAAAAGAAAATTAAAGATTCCTCTAGTTTTGACGCCCCATGCCGGAGAATATGCAATACTGACAGGCAAGAGACTCTCAGAAGGGCTTACCGAAAAAATCGGGGAGGTTCAGAAGACAGCAGCAGAGCTTGGCGCTACAATTCTACTTAAGGGCGCCGTTGACATAATCTCTGATGGTGTACGCTTTAAACTCAATTTCACCGGAAACCCTGGCATGACGGTTGGTGGCACAGGGGATGTTCTCTCCGGTATAGTAGGCGCATTTTTGGCTCAGGATGTAGGTCCATTTGAAGCCGCGGTCGCAGGGGCCTTCATTAATGGCGCCGCAGGAGACTTTGTTTTTGAGGAGAAGGGTTATCACATGGTGGCGTCGGATCTGCTAAGTTGGATTCCAAAGGTCCTTAATGATCCTATGAGCCATTTAAGGGTGCGCAGCAAGATTGCAAAAGCAACTTAGGATAGTGGTTTATCATGCCGGTCAGTGTGATCCTAAAAAGTGTACAGCATTGAAGCTTAAACGTCACGGATTGGTACATCTTGTGCATCAAATAAAGTTTCTGCCAAAAAGGGCTGTAGTCTTGAATCCTCTCTCAAAAATAGCCTTCTCACCAGCTGACAAAAAACGCATAGAGAATTTTGGTCTCGCAGCCTTAGATTTCAGCTGGGAACATGCTGAAAAAACCCTACTGAAGCACGTCAGAGGTGCATCTCGATGTCTCCCCTTCCTGGTTGCTGGGAACCCGGCTAACTTCGGAGTTCCAACAAAACTTAGCACTGCTGAAGCCTTGGCAGCAGCTCTATATATTGCCAGTTATAAGGATGAGGCATACAGGCTGCTTTCGATTTTCAAATGGGGCCACACCTTCATTGAGCTCAATAAAGATAGACTTGAAAGCTATGCTAAAGCAAAGGACAGCTCAGATATTATTGAAATCCAGAAGCAGTTCATAAAGCCAATGGAGTGACCAAAATGGGGTACATCACAGATCTTCCGCTCTTCTTAGCCACAACTGCTCTAATTTCAATACCCCTGGTTGTGTCACCGGGTCCAGTTTTTGCGGTTACCGTTGCAAAGGGAGCCCAAAACAAGATGGCTGGTACCCTCATTGCCCTTGGACATGGCGCCGTAGAATTTCCTTTAATCCTCCTGCTCTATCTTGGCCTTTCAGAACTCATCAACAACAGCATAGTTCACAGGGTTATAGGCGTTGTAGGCGGATTAATTATGATTTACATAGGCTTTCAAATTCTGAAGTCGAGAAAAGAAGCGGCCTATGAGCGTAGCCGACCCGAAAGATCATCCTTCGTGGCGGGTTTGATTGCTACCGGTGCAAATCCATACTTTTTCATATCATGGGCAACTATTGGAGCTGTGCTTGTGGAGAATGCCGCTATATTTGGCCTTTTTGGACTTTTTCTGTTTTCCGCTGTCCACTGGCTGATTGATCTCATCTGGGATAGTTTGGTATCCTTAACCGTTTTCAAGTCTCGACGCTTTTGGACTCCAAAAGTGTTCAGCACGATATTTGCATTCTGCTTCATCATTTTAGTCTCCTTTGGTCTATGGTTTATCATATCTCCCTTTTTTTAGACGGCTTATACTCTTTTAGGCTAAACCTTTAAAATTCAGTGACCTACTACTAAAGTTGGGGGATGCTATGTCTCAAGATGTAACCTTTAAAGTTGGATCTGCAAAACTCCGCTTGGTTCAAGGCGACATAACCGAGATGGATGCTGATGCGATAGTGAATGCTGCTAACCCATCGCTTATGGGAGGCGGTGGAGTGGACGGTGCGATTCATAGGAAAGGAGGACCTAAAATCCTTGAGGAGTGCAAGCATATAAGGGAGACAAAATATCCAAATGGTCTTCCAACAGGCAAGGCTGTTATAACCTCGGGAGGCAATCTAAAGGTAAAATATGTCATTCACACCGTAGGCCCGGTTTGGCGGGGAGGAAATAAGGGCGAAGCGGAACTGCTAGCTGAGGCTTATAGGAACTCCCTTAGGCTTGCTGTATCTATGGGACTAAAAACCATAGCGTTCCCATCAATAAGCACGGGTGCCTACGGTTATCCCATCGAAAAAGCTAGCATAGTGGCTATTTCCACACTTAAAGAATTCCTGGAAAGGGAAGATGGACTTGATGAGGTGGTTTTAGTCCTATACACAGGACGTGATTTTGAAATTTACAGAAGGGCTGCGGAGGAGATTATATCAAGCCAAAATCAGTAGTTTAGAGGGCGCTTGGGATAGGGTATTAATTAATGTTTGAATTGTCAACGGAGCAGATTAAAATTAAGAATGAGGCAAGGGAATTCTGCAAGAAGGAGTTTCGTCCAGAAATAGCCCTAGAACTGGACAGAAAGGAGGAGTATCCCCTTGAAATATACAAGAAAGCCGCCAAACTTGGTTTAACATGCATTTCATTCCCAAGAGAATATGGCGGTCGTGGATACGGATTCCTTGAAACCTGCCTTGTCGTTGAGGAAATGTGTAGGGCAGACTCAACCTTAGGTGCAGCTATTTCCACAGGTAATTATGGAAGCGACTTAATTCTGGCTTATGGAACGGAGGAGCAGAAGGAAAAATACTTGCCGCCCATATGCAGGGGCGACTACATTTCAGCAGCAGCGTTTACAGAGCCCAATTCAGGTGGAAGCGATTTAACCCGCTTGAAAACCAGAGCCGAAAGGCATGCGGATACTTGGCTGATAAATGGAGATAAAACCTTTATTCTGAACGCCCCGCTGGCAGATTTCATAATGATCTTAGCGCAAACGGATCCAGAGGCAAACCCTCCATATAAGGGTGAAACTCTCTTCGTGGTAGAGAAAGGAACGCCGGGATTAGATGTAAGGAAACAGTCTGGAAAAATGGGCATCCGATGCTGTGTTACAGGCGATGTCACCCTAAGAAATGTCAAGGTCACGAATTGGAATATCATTGGCGAATTAAACAGGGGCTTTTATCATTCATTATCATTCTTCAATAAGTATCGAGTATTTGTAGCTGCCCAAGCTGTTGGAATGGCTCAAGGCGCTTGGGAGATAGCCTTTACCCACGCCGGTAAAAAGGAGGTTTCAGGCCAATCCCTTCTTGAACAACAGTCAATAGGCTGTCCCCTTGCGGAGATGGCCGCAAAAATAGAGGCTGCTAGGACTTTAACCTACAGAGCTGCAGGACTCATAGATGCGGGTAAAATGGATAGCATGCTGACGGCCATGGCTAAGCTTTACGCCAGCCGCATAGCTGTTGAAGTTACAGATTTCGCCATTCAAGTGCTCGGCGGTAAAGGATACTTCAGCGAGTACCGTGTAGAGCGGTATCATAGAGATGCAAAGGTAACGGAGATTTATGAGGGTACAAGCGAGATTCAAAGGCTTACAATCCTAAAGCATCTTTTAAAGAGACTGTAGCCTTTTTCACAAATTTTAGACCTAAACCTTTATTCTGTGTTATCCCTCTACATCGTAAGGAGGATTTTCCCATTGAAGAAAGTTGCAATAATCGGTGTGGGATCTTCAAGGTTCGGCGTGAGAAACGATGTTAACATGGCTGAGCTTGTTTTTGAGGCCTTCAAGCCATCCGTAGAAGACGCCGGCATAAGTCCTAAAGATATAGAATTCTTAGCCTTCGGATCCGCAGGAGCGGGAGTTTGGTGCGAGGAATTCCTCCCGGCAGTTGTTGCTGCTGAGTACTGTGGGCTAACTGGAGCGGGCATCGTTAGATGCGAAGCAGCATGTGCAAGTGGCAGCGCATCGTTCTTGGCGGCATATTGGGCTGTGGCTTCAGGACAGGTGGACGTGGCTGCAGCTATAGGTTTTGAGAAAATGAGGCAGATATCAACTTCTGCGGCTATGGAATGGATTGGCAGGGCGGGCTATTACCTTTGGGAGTTCCATAACTTTGGCGCGACATTCCCTGCATATTATGCGCTTTACGCAAGGGCATACATGGACTTGTATGGAGCAACTGAAGAGGACTTAGCGTTGGTAGCCGTTAAGAATCATAAGTATGGCTCAATGAATCCTTTGGCTCATCTGCAGCGAAGGATAACCGTGGAAGAAGTTCTAGCCTCCCCTGTTGTGGCTACCCCATTGAAACTTCTTGATTGCTGTCCAATATCCGACGGCGCTGTTTCCATAATAATTGCCTCCGAGGACAAACTCAAAGAGCTTAAAGTGGACACGCCTGTCTGGGTTGCAGGCGTTGGATACGCTTCCGAAACCGCAAGTATAGGCAAGAGGCCGGAATATTTAGGCTTTAAATCCAGTGTTACCGCCGCTCAAAAAGCCTATAAAATGGCGAAAATAACCCCTGAGCAACTTGATTTAGCTGAGGTGCATGATTGTTTTACCATCGCTGAGATAATGGCCTATGAGGACTTAGGTTTCTGCAAAAAGGGCGAGGGCTATAAACTCCTCAGAGATGGGCAAACGGAGATAGGTGGAAAAATACCTGTAAACGTTGATGGCGGGTTAAAGGCTAAGGGACACCCAATAGGGGCTACGGGTTGCTCCATGATTTACGAGCTGACAAAACAGCTCAGAGAGGAAACCTCTAAGGAGAGGAGACAAGTGCCTATGAGGAACTATTTGGCTTTAGCCCACAACATTGGTGGGACTGGTCACTACTGTTATGTTACAGTTCTGAGGAGATAGGGATGACTGAGAAGCTTCCATTCATAAAGTCTAGGGAGATAAGGGTTGTTCACGAAATTCCATTAGGTAGAATTCAAAGGTTCTGGGAAGAACTGAAAAAAGGAAAGGTTTTGGCCACGAAATGCCAGAGGTGCGGTGCCCTTTATTTTCCGCCAGCTTCGGATTGCTCAAAATGTTTGGCTTCAAACATGGATTGGGTAGAACTGAGCGGCGAGGCAATTATAAAAACCTTCACGTATGTGAGCGTTAGGCCTGAAACCTTCCAGCAAACAATGCCTTACATGTTGGCTGTTGGAGAGCTCAAAGAGGGCGTCAGGGTGCTGGCATGGCTTGTAGGTGTAAATCCCTCTAATGTCAAAGTTGGAATGAAGGTTAAACTTGTCGCAAAAATAACTCCTGAGGGAAATCCCATTTATGAGTTTGTTCCGCTAGAGTAAAATGGGCTAGACTGGTTCGTTTATTTTCTTCCCAACCTTCGTCATCCACTCGTTTATGGGAATTGCAAATTGTTTCTCAACCTGGCTTCTGTATATGCTGTTGTAGGTGCAGAAGGATCGCACTTTACCATCTGGAGTAGCATAGTGAATCACGCATCTTTGGACGCGGTCTAAGTCGAAGTTCCATGGATCCATGAAGTGCATTATTCCAATCATCACTATTCGCCGCATAAACTTTCCAAGGGCCTCATAGCTTCCCTTAGTTATAACGTCCTTTAACAGCCCTCTTACCAATGGGGACTTGACCATGGGTAGAAACTCAAGCAGCTTCACTCTGGCAGCTGTTTTTTTGCCCTTTACACCCGAATAATATATTTCCCAAAAGATTTCAGCGAATCGATCCACATCCAAATATTGTGTTATTGGCTTGTATGCCCCAGAATTTTCTACAACAAGGAAGGTTGCGGCTCCACACATGGGGTTCATTGTGAACTCTGGGTAAATCCTGTTTTTGAGGATTTCCATGCCCTTAGAAACTGGAAGCGGCCAATCAACAGGCCTCCAGTCATTTCTGGTAATAACCCCGTTAGTCTGTTCCTCAATTAATTTGATGGCATCCGGCACTGTTATGCGCATTTTACGCATCTCCTCCCTGCGGGCTCTCCCAGCCATCGAGATAGGCTGGATATTAATGCATCTTACGACATCATGATTCTCTACAGCATAGTCAATTATGCTGCCCAAGTCCTTGTCATTGACACCGCGGGCTAAGGTGACCACGAGAACAATCGAGTCCAAGCCAAGTTTCCGGGCGTTTTCTATAACCCTATGCTTGATTGGTACAAGATCTGTTCTCCCACGGGTTTTCCTATAAATTTCCTCCCTTAAACCATCAAACTGAAGATAAAGGGTGCTCACGCCAGCATCCAATAACCTCTTAAAGTATTCTATGTCATTAGCCAAGCGCAAGCCGTTCGTGTTAACTTCAACATGGGTTATCCCGGCCTTTTTGGCCTCAGCCACAAGACTCGGCAAGTCCTCTCTAAGGGTTGATTCACCGCCGCTGAATTGAAGGGAATTGCATGCCCAAGGCTTATTGCTTCTAAGAAGACGTATCATTTCAACAACTTGATTGTATGTTGGCTCGTAAACATAATTTACTGCGCCCGCATGGGCAAAACAGACCGGGCAGGCCATGTTGCATCTATTTGTAACGTCTATTATGCCCAATATGGTGTGGGACATATGCTGGGGACACAATCCACAGTCGAAGGGGCAGCCATTGCTGAACTTTGTATGAGGGTTCTGTAGTCCTGCCCCTGTGTATTTTGCGGCATACCAGTTCTTGTAGAACCACTTGAAGAGTTCCGCGTCACCCCAGTAAACATCCTCAAATTTTCCATGCTCTGGACATGTTTTCTCAAGATAAATTACGCCATTATCCTCAAAGATCCTCATGGGAATTCTTTTCATGCATTCTGGACATAGGCTGGTGGAATATTTTTCAAACATGTTGGAAGCTTCGGTTCCCTCCATTATAATCGTGCCTCTAGATTTACGTGAAAATATGGGGTATTGGATAACATATTTTAAACTTTTCATAATTTTAATATGGTGAAAAGGTGAAGAAATGAGCTTGAAGGCACATAAGGTATTAAGAAGGATGGGCCTCACCCAATATGAGGCTGAAGCATATCTTCTACTCCTTGACAAAGGTCCATTGACTGCCAAACAACTCAGCCTTGGCGCCCAAATACCCTACTCAAAAGTCTATGAGGTACTTTCGGGTTTAGAGAAAAAGGGTTGGATAGACGTCCAGGGAAAAAGGCCGAGTAAATACCTGCCAAAATCCCCGGAAATCGCCGTGAAAAATATGAGGAGTTCCTTTGAAAGCGAGTGGTCACGGTGGGAGCGGATTATAACAGACGAGCTTGTTCCACTCTATGAAAAATTGAAGATCAGAGAGAAATATGACATCTGGATAATAAAGGGAGCAATGCAAATATTTTCCAAGTTCAAGGAAATGATTAAAGGATGCAGGCAGGAGATGTTGATAGCTTTTCCCTATATCTCCGAGGAGCTGCTAATGGACTTTTACCAGCTAGTCCGACTCTTGGCAGGTAAAATACGCCTATGCTTTATGGTCTGTAAGGGTATTAACGAAAATGTCTATAAGACCCTTTCAAATATAGGCGAGGTTAAGTTTCGTGACAAAATGTTCGGCGGAGGCGCCATCTCGGACAGTAGGGAAGTGCTCCTCCTATTCAGCGATGAAAAAGGCGAGGTGACCGCCATATGGTCAGATCACCCTGGACTTGCAGGACTAGCCAAAGACTACTTTAACTACTTATGGCGTGAGTCGGTAGCATAAACCTTAAGGGAGTCAGCCCGTTTGTTAAGCCAATCTGAAAATAGAGATGGCGACATTTGCGGATAAGGGTTAGGGTAAGTGGAATAGTTCAAGGAGTTGGCTTCCGCCCCTTCATCTATCGGACAGCTGTAGAGAACGGTTTAAGGGGCTATGTAAAAAACATGGGTGATGCAGGGGTAGAAATACTTCTTGAGGGAGACAGCGAAGCCATAAAAAACTTTTTAGGAAATCTAAGGGATAAAAAGCCGCCCCTAGCAAAAATTCATGAAGTTATAGTGACAGAGCTTGGCGGTGAAAACCAGTACAAAGATTTCATAATACATAAAAGCTCGGAGGAGGCGGAGCTTTCAGGATCCGTTATTCCTCCAGACATAGCCATCTGTAACGAGTGCCTAAAAGAGCTTAAAGACAAGGATAACCCCAGACATGACTATTTCTTCATAACATGCACCGACTGCGGCCCACGATTCACGATAATATACAGGCTACCCTACGACCGTGAAAACACGACCATGCGGGACTTTCCCATGTGCAGCTTCTGCCAAAGCGAGTATAAGGATCCATTGAACAGGCGCTTTCATGCCCAGACGGTGGCATGTCCAAAATGCGGCCCGAAAGCCTATTTAACCACAAATAGAGGCGAACTGATTCCACATGAAGACCCCATAAGGGAAGCGGGAAAGCTGATCTCAGAGGGTTTTATCGTAGCCATTAAGGGATATGGGGGCTTCCACGTTGCAGCTTCCACAATCAGGGACGAGCCGCTCATAAGGCTCAGAGGGGCTAAGCATAGGAGACAAAAGCCCTTCGCTATCATGGCAAGAAGTCTGGAAGCTGTAAAAACTTTTGCAGAAGTAACCTCTGAAGAGGCCGCGGTTCTAGAATCCCACACCCGCCCTATAGTTTTACTTAACAAAAGCATAGACTATTATCTATCCGAGCTTGTGGCCCCTGGGCTGCATAATATTGGAGTTATGCTTCCATACACTGGGATGCACTATCTACTTTTCGACAAGGTGAATGACCCAGCCTTTGTCATGACAAGCGCAAACCCTCCCAACCAGCCTATAGTTAAAGATGATCAAGAAGCTATACATGTTATGGGGGATATTGTTGATTACTTTCTCTTTCACAATAGACAAATTGCCTATAGATGCGACGATTCCGTGGTGCGGCTTCATGGAGATAAAACCATATTTATTAGGCGATCAAGAGGATTCGCTCCAGCGCCTGTTATCCTGAAAAATAAGGCTAAAAAATGCGTTTTAGCTGTTGGCGGGGAGTTAAACAACACCGCATGCATATTGCTTGGAGAGAAGGCTTTTCTTTCTCAGCACATTGGAGATGTTGAAAACATTGAAACTAGAAACTTCCTTAAAGAGGCGGCGTATCATTTAATTCACCTAACAAACAGCAAAATAGAGGCAATTGTATGCGACTTACACCCTAAATTCACAACAACAAAACTTGCCCAGGAAATGGCTGAAGAAAACCGCTGGCAACTCATCCAAGTACAGCATCACTACGCTCATGTTGCAGCTTTGATGGCTGAACATAATCTGGAAGAGATTGTCGGCATCTGCTGCGACGGCTATGGCTATGGCATTGACGGCGAAGCATGGGGTGGTGAAATAATCCTAGGTTCCATGAACCCCATGATTTTTAAACGTCTTTCACATCTTGAAAAGCAACCCCTTTTAGGCGGGGATTTAGCCACACGCTATCCATTACGGATGGCCGCGGGTATTCTGTATAAAAAATTAAGCATAAAAGATTGGCTGATGCAGAACTGGAAATATTTTCCCCACGGGGAAAAAGAGGTTGAGCTTATACTTCAACAACTTGAAAGGGGATATAACATTCCAAAAACCACGAGTTGTGGAAGAGTGTTGGATGCTGTTGCGGCAATTCTAAATATATGCCATGAGCGCACCTATGAAGGTGAACCTGCAATGAAACTTGAATCCGCTGCTCTTAAAGGTAAAAACGTCTTGAAAATGGAGCCCATAGTGGAAGGCAATGTGTTGAATACAAGCGAAATGGTTTTAGAAATATTCGAAAATCGTCGAAAGCATAGTGTAGCCGATTTGGCTTTTTCCGTGCATGCTTATTTAGCCAAGGGCTTGGCAACACTAGCTGTGGAAAGGGCATTAGAAAATGGAGTGAGAACAATAGGCTTCTCGGGTGGTGTAGCCTATAACCAGATTTTCACTGATGTTATAAGGAGAGTTGTTGAGGCTGCTGGCTTACGCTTTGTGATGCATGAAGCTGTTCCGCCAGGCGACGGGGGCTTATCCTTCGGCCAGGCCGTTTTCGGAGGATTTTTTTGACAGTTAAACCATAACAATTTTATCGGGGCTTCACGTTGCTTATTGTGATAACCCATGTGTTTAGCGGTTCCCGCCAAAGTCTTAAGAGTAGATGGCGACAAGGCAAAAGTGGACTTCGGCGAGGGTGTACTAAGGGAAGTGGACGTGACCCTTGTAGATGCCAAAGTAGGCGATTATGTTTTGGTCCACGCTGGCTACGCCATCCAAAAATTAAGCCCTGAAGAAGCCATGGAAACCCTTCGCCTCTGGAGCGAGATTCTGGAGGCTGAATACAAGCCAGAGTAGTGAACCCCTAAGTCGTTGAGCTAAGATGGTTGAAATTTTAAGATTTAGAAATCCTGAACTTGCGAAACGTGTTGTGGAAAAAATTCAAAAGATAGCCCCGAAAAAGGATATTGTTAAAATATGCCACGTATGCGGCACCCATGAGTGGACTATAACCCATTATGGAATACGAAGCCTACTACCGCCAACCGTGGAGGTTATAGCCGGGCCCGGATGCCCAGTATGTGTTACCCCCGCTTCGGAGGTTGATGAAGCAATAAAACTCGCCGAGAAAAGTGTGACGGTTACATGCTTCGGTGATGTCCTAAGGGTTCCAGGCTCCGAAAAGTCCCTTTTAGAGGTTAAGGCTGAAGGAGCCGATGTCAGAGTGGTCTACAGTGCCGCAGATGCTGTCAAGATGGCTGAAAGGGAAAATTCAAGGGAGTTTGCCTTCTTCGCCATAGGCTTTGAGACAACGGCCCCATCAACGGCCATAGAGATTCTAAAGGAACCTCCAAAAAACATTAGCTTCTTAGTTTCCCATCGTTTAATTCCTCCGGCAATGGAGCTTCTTCTAGGAATAGGCGACCTTAACATAGACGGATTCATAGCTCCAGGTCACGTGAGCACAATAATCGGTTTAAAGCCATACGAGATTTTTCCAAAAGCCTACAGAATGCCAACAGTTATAGCGGGATTCGAACCTTTAGACGTCCTTTTCGCCATATACATGATCCTAAAACAGATACGCGCTGGAGTAGCCCGTCTAGAAAACGAGTACACACGAGCCGTAAGAGCTGAAGGAAACAAAAGGGCTCAACAAATTATGATGCAAGTCTTTGACACCGTGGATGGGGAGTGGCGAGGTCTTGGAAAACTTCCCTCATCAGCCCTAAAATTGAAAAGGGAGTATTTAGGCTATGATGCAAGGGAGAAATTTGGAATTAAAATTAAATATGGCAGGGACATACCCCCAGGATGTCAATGCCATCTTGTGATGATTGGGAAAATAAAACCCACAGAATGCCCCCTATTCATGAAAACCTGCACACCGCAAAAACCAGTAGGCGCATGCATGGTAAGCATAGAAGGCACATGCAGAATATGGGCGAGAGCAACCAAAATGTCATATTAAAAAGATATTAAAAGAGTTACGGTAAAGCTTTAATTTTGAGCTATAGAGAAAATAATGCCGGAGGCATTTCAATGACTCTTGAATCAAATAAAACTTTAGGCGGCGTGGGGGCAATTCTGGCTGCTATTCCAGGTGTAAGCGTCGTTGGTATAATCCTTATGCTTATAGCTCTCAAGGGCTTATCAGAAAACTATAATGAGCAAGGCATATTCAAAAACGCCTTGTATGGTGTTATTTTCTGCATAGTTGCAGGTATCGCTGCAGTAGTAGTGATGAGCGGCTCCTTCCTCCTCGGAGGAATAACAGCTCCGGCATTTGGTCCAGGATCTGCGCTATTCTTTGCAGGCGGCATTATAATTGGCGTTGTAGTCCTGTTTATCTTTTACCTACTTGGCGCAATATTCTTCAAAAAATCATTCGATATTCTATCAGTAAAATCTGGGGAAAAGATGTTCAGCACAGCTGGATTACTTCTGCTTGTCGGCGCAATTTTAACAATTATACTCGTAGGCTTCGCGGTTATGTTTGTTGCCTGGATACTTGCTGCGGTGGCCTTCTTCTCAATACAGCCGCCCACAACATAGCCTTATATTTTTTCATGAAAACCTTTTAAGTTCAAAGCTGGATTACTTAATGGGAAACAACAGAGGGAATTAAATGGATTTTGAAACAAGCAAAACCCTAGGAGGAATAGGTGCAATATTGATGATCGTCGGTTTTCTTGGAGGTATTGGCATACCCTACGCTGGACTGGCGAGTCTAATAGGAATAATTCTGGTTTTGGTAGCTTTAAAGGGGATGGCTGATTATTATCAGGAAAGTGGAATTTTCAACAACGCCTTATATGGAGTGATTACGACAATCGTAGGTGTAGTCATATTCGCGGGAGTAATGGTTACCGCAGTGTTGTCAATGCTTTCCTCAGTCGGGATAGATTTAACTAATCCCTTGTCAATTCAGGAATATTTAATGAATTTGACTTTAGAGAACCTCATGACTTTACTTGTAGGAACATTTGTAGCCATAGTTGTGCTTTTCATATTCCTTGTGGTATCCGCTGTATTCTTTAGAAGATCTTTAAATAGTCTGTCTGCAAAATCAGGCGAGAAGATGTTTGGATGGGCTGGTCTGCTTTGGCTTATAGGCGCTGTGTTGTCGATAGTTGCAATAGGCTTAATATTAATCTTTATCTCTTGGATACTCATTACCGTGGGCTTCTTCTCCATAAAAAAGGCAGCTGCTCCAGCAACGCCAACGTCAAGCAATCTGTCTTCAACATAATCCCTTTTTATCGTGGACATTTTTGGTTTTAATCTTCTAAGTTAAACAATACAATTGGAGATTTTAGCATATTCTCGGTATGGGGTCTCCTACAGGCCTTGAGATTATTCTCTTTCCACCAACAACCGTTTGCATGGCTACTCCGCTGAATTCTTTTGTGGTTTCTCCTATTATTTCCGCGTCTTTACCCTCCTCTGTTGTTTTAAGTTGTTCAAGGAGTTCTTCCGCTTTTTCCCTCAGAACACCTATGACCAATTTACCTTCATTTCCTATCTCAAGGGGATCCAAGCCGAGCATTTCACACGCAGCCCGCACATTATCATGAATTGGAATTTTATCCTCATGTATGAGTATGCCAACCCCAGATTTTTCAGCCAACTCGTTTAAGGCATCCGCTAAGCCGCCCCTTGTCGGGTCCTTCATAGCCACTATCCCACCTACATCAATAAGCAAAGTTTGGATAACATGGTTTAATGGTCTGACGTCGGATTTTATTTCGCTTCCGAAGTTTAGTCCTTCTTGCGCCGATAATACCGCCAAGCCATGATCGCCTATTGTTCCAGACAGTATTATCTTATCTCCAGGTCTAAGATTGGAGTCTAAAATCCAGCGGGCATTAAAATCCCTTCTAAACAATCTGACAGTCTGTAGGTTTTTCTCTAAAGCCTCTGTTCTTTTGCCGATTCCGGAGATGTTTATCACACAACCCCCTAAGTTGCTCCGTTCCACCACTTTCGTATCGCCTGTAACTATGCTTACTCCCGCCTCTTTGCATGTTTGCTGCATGCTGGCTAATATCTTCTCAAGAACTGAAATGGCAAGTCCCTCTTCAAGAATAAGTCCACATGCTAGAGCATAGGGTTCAGCTCCTAAAACTGCAATATCATTAACCGTCCCAGAAATTGCCAGACGTCCAATGTCCCCTCCTGGGAAAAATATCGGCTTGACTGCATGGGAATCGCTTTTAAAAACAATGTCTTCGACGACTGCCGCATCATCAAGGGCTTCAAGGGGAACTTCAAATTCAGATCCGCCGAAGTACCTTAAAATATATTTTTTCACAAAATTGTGCATGACCCTCCCACCTGCGCCGTGAAGCATGGTAATCAATTCGTCGCCTGCGCTCATATGCATCCCAGAACCTTAAACACTCAATCTTGAACATAAATGGTTCGTCGGAGTGAAAAAGCTACCATGCATGGCAAATTAAAAATGCATAAGCCTATGGAAAACAATATAAATCGCCATGTAGCTGTTCAATTGCACAGTTGGAGCGAGAGTGCAAGTGCCAGAATGGGGATACTCCGTACCTGAGGAGTTCCTAGATCCTAAAATAACAGTTAAGGCTAGCGGGCGAGAGCTTAGGATATCCCATAAATCAGCCCGCGAAATATGTAATACAATAAAAGGAATGATGCTGACAGAAGCAAAAAGTTTTCTAAGAGATGTTATAGCAAAAAGGAAAATTGTTCCATTTAAAAGGTTTAAGAAGAAAGCAGCTCACCATCGTGGACTGGAAAAGGCATACGCGGGGAAATATCCCGTGAAAGCGGCGAAGGAAATCCTAAAAGTTCTTAGAAACGCTGAGAGTAACGCCGAGAACAAGGGCTTAGATACTGAGAGGCTTAAAATAATACATGCGTCCGCCTATCCTGGAATGAGGATTAAACGGTATATGCCAAGGGCTTTTGGAAGGGCTACGCCCCGATTTGAAACCCTAACACATGTAGAGGTAATTTTGGAGGAAACGCAGCAAATACCGGAGGAAGCCTAATGTCAGTTGTAAAACATTTTATCTCAGAGTACAAGAAAAGGGCACAAATAGATGAATTTCTGCGGAAAAAACTTGAGAGGGCAGGATATGGCGGGGGGGGCATTTCAAAAACCCCGCTGGGAACCCATGTTGTAATCTATGCGATGCGCCCAGGATCAGTTATAGGGCGAAGCGGGGAAACCATAAGAGAGCTTGCAAAAATTTTGGAGGAGCAATTCAAGCTTTCAAATCCCCAAATTTCAGTTTCAGAAATCGAAGTTCCAGAATTAAACCCCTACATTGTGGCTTCCCGGATAGCCGCAGCCCTTGAAAGGGGGGTACACTTTAGAAGGGCAGGATTCTGGGCGCTAAACCAGGTCATGGAGGCCGGAGCCCTAGGCGTTGAGATCATCATCGGTGGAAAGCTTAGAACTGAAAGGGCGCGATACGAGAAGTTTAAAGCTGGCTACATACCAAAATGCGGCGATCCTGCAATAAAATATATGAGAAAAGCAGTAGTTCACGTCCAACTAAAGCCGGGAATTTTTGGAGTAAAAGTAAGGATAATGCCGCCCGATGCAAAATTCCCAGACAAAATCCAAATAGCTGATGTCGCTCCGCCAACGGCAGAGTCAGGCGAATCCAAGGAAAATATAGTTGAACCAAAAGTAGATAGCGGGCAAAAGGAGGAGGAAAATGAGGATGCCGCTGCTTAGAGTCAAAGAAATCAGAGAAATGCCTCCAGAAAAGAGAGCAGAGAAGCTTATGGAACTTAGGGCTGAGCTTCTTAGGCTAAAAACCATGATAAAGGCTGGAGGTAGCGTAGAAAACCCAGCAAGGATAAAGCAGCTGAGAAGGGCAATAGCTAGAATTTTGACGGTAGAAGGAGAGCAGAAACTTGGGCAAAAAACGGCTAGGGAAGGGAAATAAAATGAGGGTCACTCCGGATATAATACGATTTGAGTTTATAGGGACCGAAGCAAAAATTGTTAGAAGCAGTGATAGCGGTTATGTTGGTATAAAAGGCAAGGTTATTGATGAAACAAGAAACACGTTTACAATTCTCCAGGGGAATGAAAGAAAGAAAATAGTCAAGGAGGTTTCCACTTTCCAATTTAAGTTTCCCGATGGTAGTATTGTGGAAATTGATGGTGTTCTCCTAGTTGGAAGGCCTGAGGATCGCCTCAAGAAGCAGGTAAGGAGGCTGTGGTGATGTCACTGATTTTCCAGAAACCAAAAGAAGCATGCAATGATGGGAATTGTCCCTTCCATGGCAACCTCAAGGTGAGGGGAAAAGTTCTTGAGGGCGTTGTTGTCAGCGCAAAGATGGATAAAACAGTGATAGTTCAATATGATTACCTTCATTATGTTCCAAAATTTATGAGATACGAAAGAAGGCGTAGTCGGATACCATCCCATAATCCGCCCTGCATAAACGCGAAGGAGGGCGATCGTGTAGTCATCGCTGAGTGTCGCCCCATAAGCAAGACAGTATCCTTTGTGATTGTTGAAAGGAAGGAGGGAAAGGGCTAGTTGGCTGCGAAGGCAAAGACGAGGGGATTAGTTGCAAAGGGAGCTGTTGGTCAGGTTCCCAAGATCTCTAGAGGATTGCCTACAGGGACAATCCTCAAGTGTGCTGATAATACGGGTGCTAAGGAATTGCGCTTAATCCAGGTTATGGGCTATAAAGGACGATTGGGGCGTCAACCAACGGCATCTATAGGCGACAGAATAACAGTGTCCGTTAGACAGGGAACCCCGGACATGAGGAAGAAGATTTTCCAAGCGGTTGTAATCAGGCAAAGGATGCCGTATCGTAGAGTCGACGGTGTCTGGGTTCAATTCGAAGACAATGCCGCAGTTATAATAACTCCTGAAGGAGAGATGAAGGGCTCGGAAATTCGCGGTCCCGTGGCGAGAGAGGCCGCGGAAAGATGGCCGAGAATAGCCAGCGCGGCGAGCATAATAATATAAGGTGAAGGAAATGGCACAAATTTTAATTAAATCTAAAAAGCCCACAAAACAAAGAAAGAAGCTTTTCCAAGCGCCAGATCATATTCGCTACAAACATTTTGCAGCCCCCCTTTCCCCAGAGTTGAGGAAAAACTATGGCGCTAGAAACCTCCCAGTAAGAAAGGGTGACACTGTACGTGTGATGAGGGGTGATCATAAGAAGTTTGAGGGCAAGGTTATAAGGGTGGATAGGAAGAAATATAGAATTTACATTGAAGGTTTAACCCGAGAGAAGGTGGATGGAACCGCAGTTTTTATTCCAGTTCATCCCTCTAAGGTTATGATTACAAAAATAAACCTTGAAGACGATTGGCGGAGGAAAATTTTGGAAAGGCGGAAGAAAATCAAAGAAGAAGCAGTTCCTACAAAGCCTGAAGAAGTTGCAAAGGCACCTCCGGAAACTGTAGAGAAGGCCAAGGTTGAAGAAAAACCCAAACGGGCGCCGAGAAGAAAGAAGATGGCGGAAGAAGCAGCTAAACCCGAAAAGACTGTGAAATCTAAGGAGGAAAAGCCAAAAAGAAGGCGAAAGATGCCCAAAGAGTCAAAAGAGGAAAAGGTTACTGATAAAGGGGAAAAGAAGCTTCGTACAAGGGCTAGAAAAAAAGAAGGAAGAGGCTGAAGTTAAGGAGGAGTAGACTGGTGGGTAAAAAGGGTAGCACAACAACGCTTAAGCGTAAACCAGCTCCAAAAATTTGGCCTATTCATAGAAAAGAGTACGTCTGGGTTGTTAGACCTTCCCCTGGACCACATCCAATGGAGAGGTCCATGCCATTGGCCTTAATCCTCCGTGACATTTTAGGACTAGCCAAAACGAGGAAAGAAGCTAAGATAATAGCTTCACAGGGGAAAGTTTACGTTGATGGAAAAGTTAGAAGGGATGACTCATTCCCGGTAGGTCCAATGGATGTCATATCCATACCAGATGCAGGAAAGAATTTCAGAGTTATACCACATCATAAGGGGCTAATCCTGCATCCCATTTCTGAAGAAGAAGCTAAATTTAAACTCTGCAGAATTGAAAATAAGACTGTAATCAAAAATGGGAATATACAGTTAAGTCTCCATGATGGATCAAGTCTTCTAGTGAGGGTTGCCGATCCAAACAACCCTCAAGAAGATGTTTACAGAACCCTTGATACAATAAAAATAAGCTTGCCTGAACGGCAAATACTCCAGCATGTAAAGTTGGCGAAAAATGCCTTTGTAATTATAACTGGAGGCAAAAACGTTGGAAAATACGGCAGAGTTGTCGATATAGAAGAGGTTAAAGGAAAGCGGCGAAACGCTATAGTAACCATAGAGGATGAGAAGGGCAACCGATATCAAACAATCTTAAATTTCGTCTTTACACTGGGCGAAACAAATCCGTTGATATCTTTACCGGAGGCGTCGGCTAATGTTGTCTGAAGAAGATATTCGCAGGCGATGGGAGGAAAATCCGATGCTCAAACCAAAAATTGAAAAAGTAGTGGTTAATATTTGCACAGGAAAGTCTGGAGAGCCATTAGAAAAAGCTTCAAAAGTTTTAAAAGATCTAACTGGGCAGACTCCGTGCAAGAGAATGGCTAAGAAAACTATAAGAGACTTCGGCATTAGAAAAGGCGAACCAATCGCCTGCGTTGTAACGTTGAGGAAGCAAAGAGCCATAGAATTTTTAAAGAAGTCCTTACAGGTGGTTAACAATAGGCTTCCCAAAAGCTCTTTTGATAAAAACGGCAACTTCTCCTTTGGGATAAAGGAGCATATAGAAATTCCGGGAGTTAAGTATGACCCTGAAATAGGCATATTTGGCATGGACATTTGTGTTTCTCTCAGCCGTCCCGGATGGCGTGTGAAGGATAGACGTAGGGCAAGAGCGAAAATGGGTTCAAATCACAGAATAACGCCCGAAGAGGCCATGATATTTGCAAAGGAAATTTTTGGAGTTGAGATAACTTAGAAGTGTGAAGTTTATGGCCAAGCAGAAACCTAAAAAAGAAAGAAAATTCGGCAAAGGAGCGAGACCTTGCATAAGATGCGGATCCTATGGACCCATTATCCGACGCTATAATTTATATCTATGTAGGCATTGTTTTAGGGAAGTAGCTAAAAAACTCGGTTTCAAAAAGTATGAGTGAGCGGGGAAAAGCCCAATGGATATACTTTCAAATGGATTAACAACAATTTGGAACAACGAACTGCGCAACAAAAGGGAGTGTATTATCAGCCCAGCCTCTAAGCTTCTGGGTAAGGTATTGAGGGTTATGCAGTTGAACGGTTATATTGGAGAGTTCGAGTTTATAGATGATGGTCGTACTGGAAAATTTAAAGTCCAACTTTTGGGCAGGATAAATAGGTGCGGAGCCGTTAGGCCTCGTTTCGCAGTTAGGTCCGATGAAATAGGGTTGTGGGAGAAAAAGTTTCTACCATCAAGAGAGATGGGAATACTAATAATCTCCACCTCATATGGAGTTTTCTCCCACAGGGAAGCTAAAGAAAAGAAAATTGGAGGCCGCCTCCTAGCATTCGTATATTAGAGGGTGTGAGTGTAGGATGCGCGCTATTGAGGTCTCAAAGGTTATTAAAGTTCCAGATGATGTGGAGGCAATCTTGGAGGGGCGGAAAATAACAATTAAAGGGGTAAAAGGAACATTAATAAGGGATTTTTCCAAAGCTCCGGTTTCCATAGAGATGGATGGTAAGAACATAAAAATTTGGGCTAATTGGCCAAGCAAGAGGGAAAGCGCTATTGTAGGAACTGTCTGTGCCCATATCAATAACATGATTGTGGGAGTTAGGGAGGGTTTCACATATAAGCTGAAAATAGTTTTCTCTCACTTCCCAATTTCCGTTAAGGTTGATGAGAAAAATAAGATAATCCTTATCGAGAACTTCACTGGCGAGCGTGCTCCAAGAAAAGCGAAGATCATGGGTGATGCTAAAGTTAAAGTCGTAGGCGATGATGTGATAGTCCAAGGGATCAACATCGAAGAAGTCAGTCAAACAGCCGCAAACATAGAGCAAGCGACCAAAATCAAAAGGAAGGACCCCCGCATCTTCTTAGACGGAATATATCTATACGAGCGAAGAGAGGGTATGGACTGAAATGAGCGAAAAGGATAAGGTAAACGTAGAAAAAGCCTTGCTTTTAAGGAGCAGAATAAAAAGCAAAAAGCCCAACTTCGTTCGACATGAAAGCTGGCGCTATGTTAGGTTGAAGGAGAATTGGCGCAGGCCAAAAGGCATTGACAACAAGATGAGGCGAAAAGTTAAAGGCTGGCCTCAAACAGTAAGTGTCGGTTACCGTGGCCCAAAGACGGCTAGGAACTTGCATCCCTCTGGCTACGAAGAAGTTCTAGTGTATAATATTAAGGACCTTGAAAGAGTGGATAATGAAAGCCAAGCTGTGCGGATTGCTCATACCGTTGGGAAAAAAACTAGGTTGCAGATTCTTGCGGCAGCGAAAGAACAAGGCATATTCATTCTAAATCCTGGGGAGATGGGAAAAGGAAAGCTTGAAAAAGTTAAGGAGGAAGCTAAAGAAGAACCTGCGGAAATTAAAGAGGCTGAAGCAGATAAAATTGAGACGTCGGAAAAGCAGCAAAGTAGGAAGGTTAAAAAGAAGCAAGAGGGTGGGAAATGACAAATCTTAGAAATCAGCGTCGTTTGGCGTCAGAGATACTTAAGGTTGGCGAGGATAGGGTTTGGATAGACCCTAATAGGGTTGATGATGTTGAAGCTGCAATAACCCGTGATGATATAAAGAAGCTGATCCATGAAGGGGTGATTAAACCATTAAAAGAGAAGGGTGTAAGCCGAGCGAGGGCTAGAATAATCCATAAAAAGAAGGGACTGAGACGCGGGGCTGGAAGTAGAAGCGGCGCAGCAGGGGCAAGATTTTCTAAAAAGGAGGCTTGGATGCTTAGAATTCGCGCCATAAGGAAGAAGCTTCGAGAATTGAAAATGAATAAAATTATAAGCGAGAACGCCTACCGAAAACTTTACGTCATGGCGAAGAGTGGGCGATTTTCATCCGTAGCCGATTTGGAACGCTACCTGAAGGCCCATGATCTTTGGAGGAAGCGTTGATGGCTAAAAATGCTAGGTATTGTGTGCCATATCGTAGGAAAAGAGAAGGAAAAACTAACTATAGAAAAAGGAAAGCTCTGGTCATATCTGGAAAGCTGCGCCTTATAGTTCGTGGCTCGCTTAAGAATATTATTGTGCAGGTTGCTGAAGCCAAACCTGAAGGTGACATTATTTTGGTTTCAGCCCACAGCCGAGAACTTTACAGGAAATTTGGGTGGAAGGCGCCCAGGGGGAACCTTCCTGCAGCCTATCTGACAGGGCTTTTGTGCGGGCTAAGAGCCATTTCCCAAGGTGTAAATGAGGCAATTTTAGACATAGGGCTTCACTCACCATCTAAGGGTTCAAGGGTTTTCGCTGTTCTAAAAGGATTTCTAGATGCTGGTGTTAAAGTTCCCCATAGTGAAGATATTTTGCCTCTTGAATCAAGGATAAGGGGTGAGCATATAGTTCAATATGCAAAAATATTGTCATCAAATCAGGAAAAGTATGCTTCCGCTTTCTCAGAGTATCTGAAGAACAATATTCACCCCGAAAATCTGCCTGAACACTTTGAAGAGGTTAAAGAGGCAATAATAGCTGCATTCAAGTCTGGAGGTAAGAGTAATGGAGGCTGAAAGAGACAAGTCTAAAAGCCTAGAGGGATGGATCCCTAGAACAAGGCTTGGAAGACTTGTTCAGGAAGGCAAGATAACATCCATAGAGGAGATCTTTGTGGAAGGTCTGCCGATACAGGAACCCCAAATTGTTGATGCTTTGCTACCTGACTTACAGGAGGAAGTTATAAACGTAAATCTTGTACAAAAGCAAACCGATGCTGGAGAAAGGTCAAGATTCAAGGCTATAGTGGCTGTTGGAAATAGGGATGGTTATCTAGGCTTAGGATCTGATAAAGCCAGCCAAGTTCGAACGGCAATAGAGAAGGCAGCTGCCAATGCTAGACTTAACCTCATTCCGATAAGACGTGGCTGCGGAAGTTGGGAATGCGGTTGTGGAAAACCCCACTCTGTACCATTCCAAGTGGAGGGAAAATGCGGCGGAGTGAGGGTGGTTATCGTCCCAGGGCCAAGAGGCTTAGGCCTTGTGGCCAGCGAGGTTGCGAAGGTAATACTTGGACTTGCGGGAATAAAGGACAGCTGGACTAGAAGCTTCGGCTCCACTAGGACTGTTCCATCCTTTGCTTATGCCGTTTTTGACGCTCTAAAGAAAACCTATAACATAATAACACCAATGGATTGGGTGAAATAATTGACAGAAGATGCAGCAATGGAACGCAGGTGTATTGCAGCTGTCAGGATCCGCGGGGTTATAAGTGCACCATTGGAAGTCAGGGAAACCCTTCGAATGTTAAATCTGAAGAAGAATAATTATGCTGTTCTGATAGATAATAGACCATCATTTCTTGGAATGCTAAGGACGGTGCAGAATTTTATTACATGGGGTGAGCCATCAAAAGAGATTGCGGCCCTCCTTATAAAAGAAAGGGGACGTCTTGCAGGAAACAAAAAAATAACTGATGAATATGCTAAAAAGGTTGGATTTAATTCTCTTGATGAACTTGCAGAAGCTGTATGCTCCTGCAAAGTTGAATATTGGAAGCTTCCAGATATACAGCCATATTTCAGGCTGCACCCCCCAAGCGGCGGCTTCAAAGGAAAAGTAAAGAGGAGTTATGGAAGTGGAGGCGAACTGGGATATAGGGGCGAAAAAATCAACTTCCTTTTGAAACAGATGATTTAGTTCAAAAATTGAATGCGCTATTCATACTGCCATTATAAGCTTTTCTATTTAGGGGGCCGATACCTTTTATAGCAAGTTTGGAAATGCCTTTGTAAGAGGGCAATTGGAGATGAAATGGCGAAAAAGCGATAAACGTCCAAGGTGGTTAGACACGCGGAGTAGACCTAATGTAACTAAAAGCGGAAAATTATACAGAGTCCGGAACAAAAATTTAAGAGCAAAACATAATTTAAGCTCAAATTCCTTGCGGAAATCATTGTTGAAAGAACCTGAACCCCTTATAGATATATTCCAGAACGGCGATAATATAATGGTGGTTGCTGAACTTAAAGGTTTCAGAAAGGAAAACATAAAAGCTCGTGTTGAAAAGAGGCGGCTAGTTCTATCAGCAAATGCTCATGGTCGCAGCTACCATAAAATTTTAAGTCTCCCAAAAGCTGTGGTTCCGGAGTCAATGCGTATGGCGTATAAAAATGGAGTTGTTGAAATAATTCTTAAAAAAGCTATAGAGGCAAAAGCTATAAAAGAACTGGCTGGTTGAATATAATGCCCCATAGTAAAAGGAAAATCAGGAAAAAGCGAGGATCAAGGACATGCGGCTACGGCAGAGTAGGTCAGCATCGGAAGTCTGGATCTAAAGGATATCGAAGGGCTGGACGCCACAAGCATGGCTGGTCGTATGTAATAACATATGAGCCTGACTATTTTGGAAAGGATGGTTTTACCTCTCCGCGAAGTCTCAGAATGGAATGCAGAGTTATAAATGTCGGCAAACTTGATGAAATGGCTGAAAAACTTCAGGCAAAAGTGGAAAACGGAAAAATTTTCATAGATTTAGAGTCTCTGGGATATACTAAACTTCTTGGGGGAGGGAACATTACAAAGCCTTTGATTGTAAAAGTGGCGGCGTGTTCAAAGTCCGCTGCAGAAAAAGTGGAAGAGGCTGGAGGACAAGTTATAATAGCATCAAAGATCAGGGAGTAATAATAGCTAATGGCTGGAAGATTTCTAAATTTTTTCAAGCCCATATCCAGTTTTGTTCCTGAGGTTAAGGCCCCCGAGCGGAAAGTGAGTTTTAATGAGAAGATTTTCTGGACGGCAATAGCCCTTATAATATACCTTGTCATGTCTAGCAACGCTTGCCGCCTTTATGGGATTCCATCTCAAGTGCAAGAACAGCTTGCTCCGTTGAGAATAATTTTCGCTTCAACTCGAGGCACCCTAATGGAGCTTGGCATAGGTCCTATCGTTACAGCAGGCCTTATATTGCAGCTTCTTGCTGGTTCAGCCATAATTGAATGTGATATGTCTAAAGCCGAAGATAGAGCTCTTTTCACGGCTGCAAGCAAGGTTCTTGCATTAATCCTTACAGGAGTTCAAGCGTCCGCCTACATAATTAGCGGCATGTATGGCACTTTACCAGGCCCCACAGCTGTAATAGTTTTTCTGCAGCTTTTGGCCGCTGGAATGATTGTAATGCTCTTAGATGAGCTCATTCAGAAGGGTTGGGGACTAGGAAGCGGAATAAGTCTCTTCATTATGGCAGGAGTTGCTCAGCAAATATTTCTTGAATGCTTCTATCCTTCCCCACCTGTGGATGAATACGGAAGTTCAGGCTTATTCGTAGCCTTAGCTCAGACTTTAATGAGCGGGAAGCCTGTGACCGGTCTGCTGCTAAGGGGCAGCTACCCATCAATCATAGGCTTCGTCTCAACAATCATTGTCTTCCTTGCAATAATATACCTCGAAGGTGTTAGGGTTGAGCTTCCTCTATCCTATGCAAGTTATAGAGGTTTTAGAAGCCGCTATCCAATAAAATTATTATATGTCTCAAACCTTCCTGTAATATTTGCTTCAGCCCTCTTCGCTAATATATACTTCTTTTCATATATCCTTTGGAGTCAGCCATGGGGTAAAGACAACTTTTGGGTCAATCTTCTAGGGTCCTATAAACCTGAAGGAACACAATATGTACCCGCTGGTGGACTGGTTTATTATGTAACCTCACCGGGAAATCTTTTGAATGTTATGGCGGACCCCATAAGAGCCATTGTTTATCTGCTGATTTTGATAGGTTTCTGTGTTGTTTTTTCACTTACATGGCTTGAAGTAGGCGGTTTGGGACCATCAACAGTTGCCAAGCAGCTTATAGATGCTGGGATGCAGATCCCAGGGTATAGACGCTCAGGCAAAGCCGTTGAGACAATCCTTAAGCGTTATATTCCGCCTGTAACAGTTCTAGGCGGAATTATAGTTGGGCTAATTGCTGGTCTTTCAGATTTCCTTGGGGTATTCGGGTCTGGAATAGGCATACTCCTAACGGTCGGCATCATATATCAGTACTATGAAATATTGTTGCGTGAGAGGGCTGCTGAGATGTATCCAGCTTTTAGGAGAATTTTTGGCGAATAGTTATACCTGTTTGATTGTTGGAAAATGGTTATTAATTTCCTTGAGAAAACTTAGGGCTGGAGATACAACAATGGCTTTGGCTGAGTGGCTGTTGGCTCAAGAAGCCCCTGGGGCAACAATAACAATAATGATTGTCTGCGCAGCCGTGTCATTCTTAAACTACTCTATAAACCGTTTCCTGATAAGCCACTTCGTTGGTTGGGATCAGTACAGGAATATGCAAAAGGAAATTGCAGAATACCAATCTTTATTGAGGCAGGCGATACGCACCAACGATCGAAAACTCCTTGAAAAACTTAAAAAGAGGGAATCCACAATCGCGAGTATGCAAAGCAAGATGGCTAAGCCTCAACTATTGATGACAATAATTCCATTCATCTACATCCTCATATGGTGGTTTGTACTTCTCCCATTTTATGGAACAAGGCCTGTGGCCTATATACCGGGAATAGGCGGTATTTCCGTTGTTTGGTGGTATTTCATGGCGTCATTTTTATTTGGAATTTTAGCTTCACGTTTGATTGGTATAATGCCCATAGAATAATCGGAGGTCTTAAAACATGCCTAGTCCTCAGCTCCGAACGAGAAGTCTGAAAAGAGTTAAAGTTAGAGTCCCCGGAGGGGCGACAAAAACGCATTATAAAAGGCGAAAGGTATCAAGGGCTCTATGCGCATTCTGTAAAAAACCACTATCTGGTTCACCGCGTTTAACACCTGCTGAGATGTGTAAACTTAACTATGCGAAAAGAAAAGTTTCGCGGCCGTATGGCGGTCAAATATGCCCAGAATGCCTAAAAACTGGGCTAAAGAGGGCCATAAGAGTTTCTGCTTAATGGTAATTTGGCTGGTTGCCAATGTCCAGAACTGAGTCGCCCATTGTAATTTGCATCTGCGGAATGGCTGGAAGCGGTAAAAGCACACAGGCGCGGAGACTGGCACAAGTATACAACCTAGAATATTACTCAGGTGGGGAGGCATTAAAAGCCTTAGCTATAGAAAGGGGTTACAAGCCCCTTGATAAGGGTTGGTGGGAAAGCCCTGAGGGCTTATCATTTTTAGAGCTAAGGGCTAAGGACTTACAATTTGATAGAGCTGTAGACCAGAAACTCCTGGAAGTCGCCAAGCGTGGAAACGTAATCCTCGACAGCTGGACTATGCCGTGGCTTCTGAAACATGGCTTTAAAATATGGCTGGAGGCGTCAGTGCATAAAAGGGCTGAGAGGGTGGCAAAGCGGGATGGCATAAGCTTCGAAAAAGCCTTAGAAGCCCTTAAGAGCAAGGAAGAGAGGACTAAGGCTATATACCGCGAACTTTATGGATTCAGTTTAGGTGAGGATTTCACGCCGTTTCACCTCATTTTGGACACGGAAAACTTAACAAAAGATGAAGTATTTCAGGCTCTAACAACCGTGTTGGACAAGGTTGTCCTAGAAAATCGTTGCTTGTGTTGATAACTCTTTAGCTTAAATTTTATATTTCAACAAATTCATAAAACTTTTTGTGAAAGGGGGAAGGGGGAGTTCAAGGCATTTAGTTTTAGGCTTCAGCTTAGCTTTTATTATCTGTTTTGCAGTCAGTCCCATTTTGATAAGTCGGTGTGAACTTCTTTACTCCTTTAGCGTTTCAGATTTCCTTCTAATTTTCTCTATTTTCTTGTTAAATGGATCCTTGAAAAGAAAAATCATCGTCTCTATTGTAGGCAGCATCTTAGGCTTGCTTTGGAATGTTCTCCTCCATTATTTCACTTCTTCAGTTGCAAATTTCTTCGGTTGTTCCATAGACTTCATCAGCGCGACCGTTAATCCATTATTGGGCATTCTTTGGCTGGTTTCCTTTTACCCCTTAAGTTTAACGTTTATTTGTGGTTCAGAGGGGCGAAGCAGTTCAGGTGCTTGTTGAAATCCTGGAGGCACCCCTCTTTTTTATAATATTTTTATTTTTGATTTATCTTATTCGTCATTATGTATTCACCTTATGTGTTCTTTTGAAACCGGAGAAAAGCATGCAAAGAGGTTTCCAGGAGAACATTGCATATCAGCCTACAGTTTCTATACTTATCCCTGCACGCAATGAAGAGAGGGTTATCGGACGAATCCTTCAAAGGATTACCGAATTAACATATCCAAAAGATAAATTGCAGGTGATAGTGATAGATGACTGTTCTTCAGATGCTACTGGCGAAATAGCTGAATCGTATGCCAAAAACTACAAATACATAACAGTTCTTAGGCGAAGTAGCGTAGAGGGTGGACGTGGAAAGGCTTCAGCTCTTAATTTTGGCGGAAGGTACGCTAAAGGCGAAATAATTCTGCTTTTTGATGCAGATTATTATCCCCAAAAAGATATTGTTGAAAAGCTTGTAAGGGAGTTCGCTGACCCAAAAGTCGGCGCAGTGCAGGGTAGGGTCGTAGTTTTAAATGAACCCAAAAACCTTGTTACAAGGATTGTTGCTTTGGAAAGAATAGGCGGATACCGTGTAGATCAACAGGCCCGTGAGAACTTTGGCTTGATTGCGCAATTCGGTGGAACGGTTGGTGGGGTTAGGCGTAGCTTGCTGGAATCTCTGGGAGGGTGGGATGAGAATATTTTAGCTGAGGATACTGACATGACTTTTCGAATATATTTGGCTGGTTATAAGGTTAGATATGTGCTGAATGCGGAATCCTACGAGGAGGCTGTTGAAAGCTGGAGGGCTTATTGGAGACAAAGATATCGCTGGGCAAAAGGCCATATGCAATGCGCGTTTAAACATTTTATAGCGGTTCTTAAAAGCAAGAATTTGAGGTTTCCAGAGAAAATAGATGCTTTATTATTGTTAAACGTGTATTTTCTGCCGGTAATGGTTCTCTTCTCGTGGATTCTTAGCTTTATACTGCTTCTCCTTAAAACTCCTCTGTTTACCCCTTCTCTGATGCTAATTTCAATAATCCTTTATAGCTCGTCTGGAAATTTCGCACCGTTCTTCGAGGTGGCTATAGGTGGATATCTTGATGGGCGGACAAGGGCTTGCTGGCTTCTTCCATTATTCCTATTAACTTCCCTATATAACATCTTAATTTGCACTAAGGCCCTTTTGGATTTAATTGCATCAAAGCTTATGGGAAGACGTGAGGATTGTTGGATTAAGACTATGCACAATGGTTATGGAAATTTTTATATCGCTAAAGGGGGATGCAATAGATATAGCGGTAATGTATGATTCCAATTCAGAATTCGACACCGATATTGCTGGCTTTTTTCTTTTTCCTTTTGGTCTTCATGTTTTTTCCTACAATTTTCGAGTTGAAGAGGTCAAGGGATGCCGGACCGCGAATCATAGTTGAAAACAGATTAAGCTTACAAATTATCAGCGAAGTTCTTAAAATAGAAACTTTGGACGCTGACGATGAGGAACCGGATTCCGAAACCATCACAAATTTAAAGAAAGCGTTAGCCTTTTTACCCTCACTAGAAGTCTAAATTTAGTAAAACTGAAAGGCCTGATTAGTACAATTTGATATAGAGCGGTAGACCATGACTCTTTTAAAGTGTACTAATTGTGGAGAAAAGTTTTCAGATACTCCGCATAGTTATCGTTGTCAAAAATGCGGAGGATTGCTAGAGTACAGCTATGATTATGACAAGCTTAAGACAAGCGGTTTTGCCGGAGCCTTTTCCTTTTGGCGCTTCAAACCACTACTACCTGAAGTTAAGAGCGCAGTTTCTCTTGGGGAGGGTGGCACCCCTCTTCATCGGGCTAGACGGTTAGCTAAGGACACGGGGCTTTCTCACGTATACTTTAAGGATGAAACCAGAAACCCTACAAATTCTTTTAGGGATAGATGCGCATCGCTCCTTGTATCCAATGCTTTGGATCTCAATT
>CAZAPQ010000092.1:0-3818 GCA_964487415.1 uncultured Candidatus Bathyarchaeia archaeon
GAAAGAAGAAAATATATAAACGTTCGTATAGGAAAAATCGGGCCCGTAGCCTAGAATGGATAGGGCGTCGAGTAAAGCGCGCAAGCCTGCGGAGCCGGAGGTCGCGGGTTCAAGTCCCGCCGGGCCCATTAATTCCCATAACGAAAGTAAAAATACCAGAACGAAGGCGGTACGAATAAATGGACATTGTAACAGCGTTTATCATAGCCGTCGGTTTGGCTATGGATTGTTTCTCCGTTTCGATTGCAAGCGGAATGACGGGAAGGATGTGTATAGGTACTGCCTTCAAACTGGGCGCATCTTTTGGTTCGTTTCAGATGTTTATGCCTTTGCTAGGCTGGTTTTTAGGTAAAAATTTGATAGACATCGTTTCAGCCTTCGACCACTGGCTGGCATTCGGCCTTCTCAGCTTTGCGGGTTGTAAGATGATATACGAATCGTTTCAGAAAGAACGTGAAAGCGTTATCCTAAACTTTCGAAACTTACTTATGCTTTCAACAGCCACGAGCATCGATGCATTTTCCGTCGGGATAGCTATCGGGTTCTTAACAGCACCAATCGTAATCCCCATACTAATATTCGGTTTCGTGACGTTCGTACTATCTTTTCTGGGTACACTCATCGGAGACAAGCTCAAGCACGTTTTCGGCAGAAGGGCACAAATTATAGGAGGTGTTATCCTAATACTTATTGGGATAGAGGTATTGTTAGAGCATTTGCTACGCAATTAAAAATTAAATGAGTTTTTCTAAGTCCTTTAACAATTTTAGGGTTTGGATAAGTTTTCAAAGAAAGGCGTAATAAAACATTCTATGTTGAAATCGACCCAGCTAAAATAGGGTTAAATACTGTCGCAATAGTTGGTAGAAACATGGACCCATCAAAACTTTTGGAGATTTCTCAAAAACTCTATGAATTCAAAGAAATCTGCTGTATGGCAGCATGCATCGGCGACCACATAATATCGACGGAAACATGGGTAAAGGACGCTCGAGAATTTACAAGACATATATCTGAAAAATCGGCCTCATGGTTGAAACTATAGGGATGTGAAAACCTTTGAGTGCCCATACTCATCATCACGTCCACCATGTGGAAGAGTTTAAGCGAAGATTTTGGGTTTCGCTAGCACTCACATTGCCTATCCTGCTCTTTTCCGAAATGATTCAAATGTGGTTCGGCCTTGAATGGTTGAAGTTCCCCTACCAGAAAGAGATACTTTCCCTTTTATCTCTAATTGTTTACCTTTATGGCGGGTGGCCCTTCCTAAAAGGCTTGGTTCAAGAAGTTAAGGCCAAACAGCCTGGTATGATGACGCTTATTGGTATGGCTATTTCAGTGGCCATGTTTTATTCTCTTGGAACAATCTTCTTTATCGGCGGGAAGGATTTCTTTTGGGAACTGGCAACCCTAATTGATGTTATGCTACTGGGTCATTGGATAGAGGCCAAAAGCGTCATGGGGGCCTCCATGGCCTTGGAAGAGCTTGTCCGCATAATGCCCACAACAGCTCATCTACTTAAAAACGGTGAAATCGTAGACGTGTCAGTCGCCCAACTTAAAAAAGGTGACGTGGTTCTCGTTCGTCCCGGCGAGAAAATTCCGTCTGACGGTGTAGTTGTTGAAGGTGAATCCTTCGTCAACGAGGCTCTGCTGACGGGCGAGTCTAAACCGATAAGTAAAACTTTCGGAGAAAAAGTAGTTGGCGGCACCATAAATGGTGATGGTGTTTTAAAAGTGCGGGTGGAGCGAACCGGAGAAGAAACATATTTGGCACAGATCATAAAGCTTGTCCGGCAAGCCCAAGAAAGTAAGTCCAGAACCCAAGACTTGGCAAACAAGGCCGCAGCCCTACTATTCTACGTGGCGCTTGCAGTTGGAATCATTGCTTTTGTGGCATGGTCATTTTTCGCCAGTTCGGATGCAGCCCTCGAAAGGGCTGTAACAGTGCTCGTTATCGCTTGCCCCCATGCTTTAGGATTGGCAATTCCCCTTGTTGTGGCAGTGTCCACGTCTATAGCGGCGAAAAACGGCATCCTTGTAAGGGACAGACGCGCCTTCGAAATGGTTAAAGATGTAAACGTCGTTGTTTTTGACAAGACCGGTACTTTGACTGTTGGCAATTTCGGCGTAACAGACGTTGTGACTTATATCCCGGAAAACCAACTCTTAGAGTTAGCCGCTGCCGTCGAGCTCAACTCGGAGCATATCATAGCAAGGGCCATAGTGGAGTACGTCAAAAACAGAGGCTTAAAAATTCCGCAAACCGAAGAGTTTAAGGCCCTACCTGGAAGAGGGGCCTATGCAAAAGTTGGAAAAAAGGAAGTTTACATTGGCAGCGCAAACCTCCTCGAAGAATTGGGAATCAAAATCGACGACCAAAAGATAAATGAGCTACAGAGGCAGGGCAAAACTGTTGTCTTCGTAATTGTTGATGGAAAGCTTGCCGGCGCCCTTGCACTAACCGACATAATACGTGAAGAATCATACGAGGCGGTTAAAGCGCTGAAGAGAAGAGGTATTAAGGTTTACATGCTTACGGGCGATTCTAAAGAAGTTGCTGATTGGGTTGCCGAGGAACTTGGCATAGATGACCACTTCGCTCGGGTCTTGCCGGAGAAAAAAGCGGAGAAAATAAAGCTTCTAAAAGAGCAGGGCTATAGGGTTGCCATGGTCGGAGATGGTGTAAACGATGCTCCGGCGCTGGTTATGGCGGATGTTGGAATAGCCATAGGTGCTGGAACTGACGTAGCCATAGAAAGTGCCGACATAATCCTTGTCCGAAACGATCCTCGGGATGTGGTGAAGCTTATAGATATTTCCCGCAAAACCTACTCGAAAATGGTTCAAAATATTTGGTGGGCAGCTGGTTACAATATCGTAACAATACCTTTAGCTGCAGGAATTCTAGCTGGTTATGGTGTGATTTTGCCGCCTGCTGTCGGCGCCATAATAATGTCACTAAGCACAATTATAGTGGCGTTTAATAGCCAAACTTTAAGAAAATATGAGCCAGAGGGGGTGAGAATGGAAATGAAGAAAAAACGTTTGGTTACAGACCCGGTTTGCGGAATGAAAATCGACCCAGATACTGCTTACAGTAAAGTTGAGTATGGCGTACATGTTATTTATTTCTGCTCTCGGGTGTGTGAAGAAGAGTTTAAGAAAAATCCGAAGAAATATCTGAAGTAGTCGCACAATGGAGAACCCAACTTAGAATGTTCACTACAAAATCACTGTTAGTTGCTGGTGAACCTTTTGAGAAAAACTAACTGAACTAAAGCTTACAATGAGTGCGTTGGCATATACTTCATATTTGCCCTCTTCTTAACAGCGTTGATCGTGATGTCCATACTCCTATTCGGTTTCAAGAAGTTCGTGTTATCGTTTCTGGGCACACTCATCGGAGACAGGCTCAAGTATGTTTTTGGTAGAAGGGCACAAATTATAGCAGGGTATCTTGCTTAATAAATAAAAAGGGAACTAGCTGGAACTCGTTTTGAGCCTCCTTTCAACCTCTTCGGCAGTAATTTCCGCTACTATTTTAAAGAACGTAGCTATAGTTCCGAGAAGGATAACGATGTAACCTATTATGACAACTACAAGAAAGGCTAAGGGATTGACCATAGTAGGCGTAGGAATACTACCAAATGGCCCGAGCTGTATTTCCTGTACTCCAAACCCTCCAACGATAAACCCAACGCCGAAAATCACGGAGCCTATTATCAGCCACATTATTAGAAAACCGACGTACAGCAGAGCCTTCTTAAAAGCTGTGCTCCATGAGACCATGTGTTTGTAATTTGATATTTTCTTAT
>CAZAPQ010000093.1:0-3220 GCA_964487415.1 uncultured Candidatus Bathyarchaeia archaeon
TGCACACCCCATTGCAGAAGAGCTGTTTTGGCCAGCTTTTATCTGTTTTGGTCACAACCGCCCTTTTAGTTTATTGCAGAATTTGATGAGTTCCTTTCTTGTGGGGTGTCTCCCCTCAGTGTTTGATATGTAGTAGGCAGCAACAGCATTGGCCAACATCAGCCTTGCGCTGTCAGAGAGTTTAAGTATTTCTCCGAGAATGTTTCCGGCGTTCCATGCATCGCCGGCACCTGTAATCCTTAAAACCGGCACTTTAAACGCGGGAATAATGGTTTCTTTTTTGCCTGTAAAGGTCGCCGAGAAACCTGTTGTGTGGAGGTCCACCCTAGCCTTAACATGTTTGGCGATGGTTCTAGCAGAATCCATTGCCAGTTCCTCGAAACCAGGTTTTCTATGTTGTTCCACGTTGAAGCCTAGCCTTGAGGCATAGAATATTGCCTCGTTCTCGTTTAGGCTTAGAATGTCCAAGAAGGGAGCCTGCAAAACCTGTTTTATTAGTTGGTCGGCTTTTTCCTTGTTTGGCGTTGGGTCGGCTGTATCATAATAGGTTCGGCTTTTTCCCCTGCTTTTTGCATGGCTGAAAACGGCTTCAGCCAATTCTGTTCCATATTTTCTTGTTCCAGCCCAGTTGAAGACGCATACGTAGTCGGCTTTGGCTATGGCTTCGTAGTCTTCACGGCTTAGTTTTTCAGGTCCGAAATCCTCAAGTGAGCCTATGTCCCTCAACATGACGTTAACTTTCCCATTCTCAGTTTCAAACTCTAAGGCTGTTGTTATGGACATTTTACTGGAAATCTTAACATGGGACAGGTTTATCCTTGATGAGCGTAGGTAGTGCCTAATCAAACGGAAACCAAGCCTGTCCGTGCATACTATTGGAACTACTTTTATGCCTAGACAGACCAAGGCTGAAGCCGTGTTTATGGCGTTTCCGCCTCTAAATTCTGTTTGGGCTATCCCATCTATGCTTCCGCCCTTCCTTCCGGCAACGTTCCCAAGCATTTCATAAAAAGCCTTTATGCCACAATTTATAGTAACAAACCTATCAAGGAAAAAATCAGGCATAACCACAACGGTAGCTTCAGCCTCCACGCTTTTCAGCGAGGACTGAACTTCTTCAAGGTAGGAGGCAAACATTAGCAAGTCTTCCCATTCATATTTTTAGCTTTAACTCAGAATAAATTTGCCGTCAGACCTTCTAGCCTCCAAGCATGAAGCAGACCAGAGTCCAAACTATGTCGCCATATAATATGGCTATTATAAGACCCATCGTCACAAATACAAGCATTGGCAGTCCAGGGGTTGCCCAAACATTTTCAGGAATCACTCCAGCTTCAACGGCCCTTGAAAGCCTTTCAACGATGGCGTCGCGTCCCTCATCCCTTGGAAAAACGAGCAATCGCCTTACAGGCTTATTGCCCACCGTTTCTATGTCTTCCATGGGATAGATGTGCCATCTCTCCTTTAGCCGGCTGATAGGCGTTTTATAACTTGTTAGCAAGACCAAGAGTTTTTTGCCAATAGACTCGTTTCTCAGCATATCCTCAAATAATGGCTTATGGGTTCGCCAACGCCAAAAAAGATTATGCAGCAGAATATAAACAGCCATCAGTGCGGCTAAAAGGACAGAATTGCTGAAAACCGTTAATGGGAAGAAGAGCTGCATGATGGGAGAGAAATTGCCAGAAATGGGTATGAAAAGCGCCTTGGGATAGAAGGGCAGGGCTAAGGCTAAACACATAAAGGCTTTGGCATCAGCCCCTCCGAAGGCTCCCGTATAAAATAGGATTATTGCAAAGGCTGATGTCAAACCGAAGCATAACCCGTAAGGAAGCAGCAAGTCAAAGCTTAGGAAGAATATTTCGGAAAAGGTTAAGGCCAAGGCGACGGGGGCATAGAAAAGCCAGACCCAATTGCTTACCTCCCGAGTTTTGTAATCGCTCCAAGAAGAATAGGATAAGGCGGCTAAAGAAAGGAAAACCTTTGCAGCTGCAATTAGTTGCGCCAGAGTCATTCTTGGCACCTTTCAAGCAGCAGACATTCAAGCCTAGCTAAGCATAAACCTTACTATGCTCACTACTTTAAAAACAGAAAAGAGGGACAATTGTGGCCAGTTTACGGAGATTTTTCACTGAACTCTAAGGGAGCCCCTGTCTCAGGTGCCACACGGAAATAGTATCTTGTCAGAGGCTGCCAATCATACTCGCAAGTTATTTCAATTGTACCCCCGGCCTTAACAATACCATCGGTGGGGTTAAAGGTTAGACTATCAATTTTTGTCAAGCTTGATGGTGATGTGCCTATGTATACGGCGCTTATTTCTGCATCCACGGTTCCAGTGTTCCTTACGTAAATGATGATCTGTTCAGGTGGGCCTGTTTGGAAGTCGACGGCATCTTTTGTTAGCATTACGCCTGCTTGTTCTCCTGCGCTGCTCATGTATGTCATTATCCATGCATAGGCTACGACTATTGCTGCTACGGCTATAACCACCAGCAGTAGGGTGGCGAGTATCGGCGATATTGCCTTTTTAGAGTTTATTATGTGTTTTCGCATGTTGACCCTATGTATTAAATATTGCTATTTAATATAAACTTGTTGGTGCGAAAATGCAAATCCAAAATCAAGAATATTATGACCTCTCCACGACTACCGTGGCTGCTGGAGGATAATTAACTAGGATCCATAAACCCGATATAAGCTCGCCGTCCCGCTTATATATAGGTGTGGAGGCACCATCGAAAACCACAACAGCACCATACCAGAGCAGGTCAGCTTCTTGCGTGTGTCCGGACACTGGCCCCACAACTTTTACTCTGTCACGGCATACCGGGCGAAGCTCAATGAGTTTTGACGGAACTGTCACGTTAAGGGCTCCCCTTTTTGCAGTGCTGCCGTCAAAGTAATATAGCATCCTATTGTAGGCGGTAGTGAACATTATTCCAAATCCGGCGGTTTGGCTTGTGTTAATTTGCGCCCAGCGGTGCTGCCAACAGGAAGCTGAATAGTTATAGAGACTACTGCTTCCACTGATGATGCCTACCGTTGGATATCCGTTTGACGCTGTTCCATTTTCAGTATAAGCGGCAAGGCCTCCAGAGGACGATGTGATGCTCATTGGACATAAATCCGAGATTGTTCGCGGTCTGTCTTGCGATTTTAGGAATAGATAGCGCAGCTGATAGGTATAATAGGTGGCGTTCACGGGAAGCGTTAAGAC
>CAZAPQ010000094.1:0-27022 GCA_964487415.1 uncultured Candidatus Bathyarchaeia archaeon
TGGCTTTCGCCAGAAGCCCGGTAATTCTAGGCGCGATTTCACGAACCTTATATGTGTTTAAGTCTACGCCTATAACAACCTCATCTAGAGAATCCTCGGTTGAGGGATATATTCTCCGTCCGTCCCGATGGGCGCCACAGCCCCTCTCCGCAGTATATGTTACGTTATGAAATAAGTCGGAGACTAGAGCCGCGTGGACGAATTGCATTTCCGGTTTTGTAGACACCGCTATGGACGTGGCGTAGAAGGGTATACCCCTCGTCAGGTTCGTGGTTCCATCTATCGGATCCACAACAACATAGCTTTCTTCTGGTTTATCGCCATACCTCATAATTCCGGATTCCTCGCTTATCAAGGTGAAAGAGATTTCATGCGCCAGCAAAGTATCCACTACGGCCCTTTCAGCGGCCAAATCCACCTGCCTCATAGGGTCCCCGCCTGCGCCTATGCCAAAGCTTAGGCCTGGCTTATTTGCGTTTCTTATAAGCGGAGCTATATTCCTACCAACATTCCGTGCGCATTCGAGGAGGATTGGCATCCATTCCATTGCCATTCTTTCCCATCTTTCATTAACTTCTAGCTTGATAAAGACTTTGCTAAGTCAACTATCACCAAACACGGTCATCCTGTATTTTTAGCCATCATGCGAAGTTTTCTGAAAAATAGCCTCGACGATAAGATGATGAAGACCAGCAGTGTTGCAAGGGAGGCCAATAAATAGTTTCCAACACCCACGGTTAGGCCTATGGCCGCCGTCACCCAGAGGCTTGCCGCGGTGGTTATTCCAACAACCCTTTCCCGTTCAGCGATTATTGCGCCTGCGCCTATGAAGCCTATCCCGGTAACTATGCCCGCAGCTAACCTTGCAGGGTCAACATTAAATTTATGCACCGAAATAATTGTGAATAGGCATGAACCCATGCTGACAAGCATGTGGGTTCTCAGCCCCGCAGGCTTATGGGTTATTTCACGCTCTATCCCAATAATGCCGCCAAGTAAAACAGCCAAGATGAGACTCAAAAATTCTTCAAGCATATTTACGCAACCTTAATCTTTATAATAAATATTATGACTATTACATAAAAAAGTAATGCCCAAATTTGTTAGTGCTTATATAGGTGAACAACAAGCAAATACGGAGACTTCATAGGTTAGGCAACAAACGCTTTAGGATGCAAACGTGACCGGATATGATCCTGGTATTATTGACCCTTGCTGTAGGGCTGTTTGCCATGCTTATGGTTGGCTACTTAGCCCACATTGTAAATAGGGAACCCCCTGGAACGGATGAAATGATAATGGTTGCGAATTATATCATAGAGAGCGCCGACGCCTTCATAAGGAGAATGTACAAGAGCATAGCCATCTTCGTGGTTCTTATGGTGATCCTGCTAGCCATTATCTTCAGAAGTTTTGTGGTTGTGGGCGTATTTGTCTTAGGCGTGTTTCTGTCCCTAACCGCGGCCTTCATAGGTCTTCATGTCGCCGTGAAGGCTGGCTTAAAAACGGTTAGCGCCGCCAGAACCTCAGCTGAGAGGGCCTTTGTAATAGCCTTCTATGGCGGGGCTGTTATGGGACTGTCGGTTATAGGCTTAAGTCTAATAGGCGCAAGCATCCTCTTCCTATTGCTTAGGAACCCGCAGTTGTTCGTGGGTTTTGGCTTTGGAGTGAGCCTAGCCGCCTTATTCGCCCAGCTTGGCGGGGGAATATTCACTAAAGCCGCTGACATAGGCGCTGACCTTGTCGGAAAGATTGAGAAGCGCATTCCAGAGGATGACCCCCGAAACCCAGCGGCCATAGCGGATTTGGTTGGCGATAATGTCGGGGACTGCGCAGGCAGGGGTGCGGACATCTTCGAATCTATAAGCGATGACTACATAACCGCAATGATCCTCGGCTCCATGCTTATGGGCTCTTTGGGAGAAAACGTTCTCGTGTATCCGCTAGTTGTTGGAGCCGCAGGGGTGCTGGCCACAATTTTGGGATTATACGCCGTAAAATTGCTTAAAAAGAGGAAGCCAAACATAGCCTTCAACATAACCCTAATCACAACCGCGGCATTGTGCATTGTTGGCGCCTACCTCTGTGCAGTGGCTCTACTCAACAATATAACGGTTTTTTATGCCATGCTCAGCGGTTTGCTGGTAACCCTCGCCGTCGGCCTCGTTGTGCAATATTATACTGGAATAGGCAGGAGACCCGTAAAGGTTATAGCTGAAACCTCTAAACGCGGAGCCGCCCTCAACATTATAACAGGCCTAGCATATGCGCTTCAAACACCATTCTTCCCAATAGCTCTTGTTTTGGCCTCAGCCCTCTTTTCCTATTTTATATGCAGCGAGCCGCTTTATGGGATAGTTGCCGCAAACATTGGAACAGACCTCCTAGCCGGCATAATAATGTCAAGCGACACCTTCGGCCCAATATGCGACAACGCCGCCGGAATAGCTGAAATGGCTAAGGTTAGAACCAAAAATGGATTATCCCTTGCTGAGCTTGACGCCCTTGGCAATACAACTAAGGCCTACACGAAGGCCTATGCCTCCACATCCTGCACAATATCAACCATCGTCCTCTTCCTGACATATGGCGAGCTTGCGGGACTAAGGCAGGCCAGTGCAGGCCTGCTGGATTTGAAAATCATCGCCGGCCTCATCTTGGGAGCCACAGTTCCCTTCATTTTCTCATCCATGGCTATAGGAGCCGTAAGCAAAACAGCCTACAAAATTGTAGACGAAGTGCGTAGGCAGTTCAGAGAAAAACCAGCCATCCTTGAGGGTAAGGCAAGACCCAATTACGCACGCTGCGTAGACATAGGAACAAAAAACGCATTAAAGAACATGATAACGCCAACGGTGCTAACACTGGTTTCACCCATAATAATAGGCTTCATCCTAGGCAAGTATGCACTGGGCGCCATGCTACTAGGAAGCCTCACTACCTCCGCGCTTCTAGCAACAATGTTCACCACGGGCGGAGGACTATGGGACAACGCCAAAAAATATGTTGAAAGAAGATTCTGGATGAAGGGAACACCCCTCCACGAGGCAGTAGTTACAGGCGACACCGTCGGAGACCCGCTGAAAGACACGGCTGGACCCTCCCTAAACATTTTCATGAAACTAATGAACATGACAGCATTGCTGATTCTACCATTCTTAGCCATGGCCTAAGTCAAACGGGTCTATCCCTTTTGTGCAGGCCATGCAGGCGAGCTCTTAGGGGGATATTAAAATTTAGATAACCTAGCTTTTGAATGCCCAATTTGGCTTACTCGAAAATAAGCTTTATTAAATCAACTTCTCCAAGCCGCCTTTTATCATCCAAGTAGACTTCGTATACGTCGTATCGCTCCATGATAGTAACGTTCAGTTCATCGTTAAAATCGATATATATCTGCATGTGATTTGCAACAAAAAGAGCCTTTAATTTGGCTTATTTATTTCAAGTACATGTAAAAAGCTGTCTGGGGTTAGCTAAAAGGGCTTTTCTGCCGGGATGGGAAATAATACAGCCATAATTGTAATAAGCTGACAAGTAGAACTTCAAAGACAGGTTGTAGTTAAAGGGGGAGATGCGACATTACAACCGTCTCATTAAAATAATGAACTTGGCACTACACCTTCACAACTCAGCCATCTTAGGAAGGCAGATAACCGTAGATTCATTATTTTAATGATCCTATGATGTTTAGACATGCATCATCAAGATAAGAATACTGATAAATTGATGCGGGGGGTGGGATTTGAACCCACGAACCCCTACGGGACAGCCGCCTCAGGGCTGCGCCTTTGGCCAGGCTTGGCAACCCCCGCATAGGCCCAGTTTTTATTATCTTATAGTCGAAAAATTAAGTTTTCTTATGCCATGCTTTAGGTTTTGCATATACTTTAGAATTTTATTCTGGAATCCTCTTTTACAACGTTTAACACAACATTTGTAACTGTCCTTTTCACATAGGGTAGGCTTACCAGGCTTTTTATGAATTTGTTTAGGCCGTCTCTATCTTTGAATCTGGCTATGACCGCGATGTCGAACTCTCCCGTTATGTCGTATACTGAGGTTACATTGTCTATTTTTGCTATTTCACTTTCAACTTCTGTTAGGTGTTTTCCCTCGGCTTGGACTAATATTAGGGCTGTTAATCCGTAGCCAACTTTGTCCGGATCCACAATAACCGTATAGCCTTTAAGGATGCCTCGTTCTTCAAGGTTTTTTATGCGGTTGTAGGCTGTTCCAACGGATATTCCAAGCTTTTCGGCAATCTTGTTGTAGGAAAGACGGGAATCTTCTTGAAGCAACTTTATTATCTGAATGTCCAAATTGTCTATCTTTAACTCTTTTGCCTCCAAACCCAAAGCCTCAACCTATTGAACATTTATTCATTTTTTAAGATATTATATAAAAGTTTTTCTTGTTTTTAGAAAGATTTATATATTTTCATTGCATAAAAGGGCTAAATTGTTGAATGAATGGTGAAAGCATGACGGATAAGGAATCCATTAAAAGGGCTATAGAGCAGCTTAGGGCGAATAAGGTCAGATGGGTCCACTCAACATTCGTTGATATCCGCGGTTTACTATATGACATCCTTGCACCCTCTCGGGAGTATGTCGAAGGAAACGCCTTCACAGCCGGCCTAGGCTTTGACGGTTCATCCGTAAGAGGTTACAAGTCCATTGAAGAGTCTGATATGACCCTTATCCCTGATCCCAAAACCCTGGCTATAATTCCATGGACAAAGGAGGAAGACCAAAAAAGTGCAATAGTTATAGGCGATGTCCATGAGGCCTTCGGCGGTGGACCGTCGGAAGTATGCCCAAGAGGATATGTTGCAAGGAGAGCTGAAAAAGCAGCGGAAAACATGGGTTATAAGGCATACTTCGCCCCAGAGCTGGAGTACTTCCTTTTCACGTCCATAGATCCCACAAGGCTTACTTGGGATTTATGGGTAAGCCCAAAGGGAGGGGAGGGCGACTCATGGGGAGCCCCAAGAATTGTTCCACAATCACCTGAAATAACTCCTGGAAATTTCGTCCTCAGACCAAAGGAGGCATGCTTCAAGCCTCCTCCAGAGGACACAACCATAGATTATCGCAATGAAGTGGCCTCAATTCTTGAAGATTATTTTGGCTTTAAAATCGAGAAGCACCATCATGAAGTGGCGACGGCGGGGCAGGTTGAAATAGACTTCACATATGGGCAATTGCTTGAAACTGCTGATAGAACGATGTATTATAAGTTTGTGGCAAAAAATGTTGCCAAAAAATATGGGCTAATCGCCACATTCATGCCAAAGCCAGTTTATCTTGACAACGCAAGCGGAATGCACACCCATGTATCCCTATGGAGGGATTCGGCAAACCAGATGTATGATGAAAGTGATGAGTATGCGGAGCTAAGCCAAACCGGCAGATACTTCATAGGTGGACTCCTAGAACATGCTAGGGCTTTAACTGCAGTTTGTTGTCCAACAGTGAACTCCTACAAACGGCTTGTTCCAGGATTTGAGGCGCCCATCTACATTATGTGGTCCCGCCGCAATAGATCAGCCTTGGTGCGCATCCCAGTTTACTATAGGGGTCCAGAATATGCCCATCAGAAGCGTGTAGAGTATCGTGGCGCAGATCCCTCATGTAACCCATACTTGGCCTTTGCATGCATATTAATGTGCGGGCTTGACGGGGTGAAACACAAAATTGATCCAGGCGACCCTGTGGATGAGGACGTTTACAAGATGACCCTTGAAAGGCGTCGGGCGCTAGGTATAAAAGAATTGCCCACAACGCTTAAAGATGCTCTGGAGGAAATGAAAAGCGATGAGGTTATCCATCAAACCTTGGGAAGCCACATATTCGATGCCTTCATAGAATATAAAATGAATGACTGGAATCAATACTGCCTCTATGTGACGCCTTGGGAAATTATGAAATACTTGGATTACTAAAATATATGGTGAGGAAATATGGTAAGGGCCTATATATTCCTAAATACAAAACCCGGAACATCGGAAGAGGTTGTTAAGAGAATAAAAAGCAAGGTGAAAGAGGTTGTTCAGGCGGATTCCATCTATGGACGGTTCGACGCCGTAGTAATTATTGAGGCTCCAAGGCTTGAAGACCTGAATGAAATATTATATAAGGTTATTGAAAGGGATCCCAACATAATCCACACGGAAACCTCGCTTACCCTTTCAGGTTAGACGCTAAAGGAGAGCATAAAATGACCCCTGAGAGGGATCTTCGGAGAAAACTATTAAGAGCCTTTGTGCTGGTCACCATGAAGCCGGGCACATCAGAGGAGATTGTTAGATCCCGGAGGATAAAGGGAGTTAAATTGGCCAACTCGGTTCTTGGAAGGTATGATGCCGTCATTATTATAGAGGCAGAAAGTCTAGACGAACTTAAAAAGATAATTTACGAGATGATAGAGCAGCATCCCAACGTCGTCCATACTGAAACCTTAATATCCATATTTCATCCACCACAACCAGCACCGCCATAAAGAGCAAGAATAAAAAATTAGACTGCAAAGCTTTTCAAAGCTGACTGAATTATAGTGCAAGGAAATTCAGGTGCTTTACTTTAGCGTTCAACATTACCCACCATAGCGAGACGAATGAAAAAAGTGGTCCATAGTTTGGCTTCCGAAATATTTAGATATTTTTCAGGTTATCGACTGGAAGCTGGGCACCATTATTAATTTTAAAATTGTGCAGAAAGCAGAGAGACCGTATTGCAATAACGAAGCTGTCATAGATCACTGTAACATGACATGTAAGGCATAGAACGACGGCAGGGCGACATCTTAAACTTTGGATTTAGATGATAACTCCCCGGTCTTCGCATTTCTCAATTTATTAATATGTCTCACAAGCTCATCCACAACTGTTTCAAAGACCTTCCTACCCTTCTCAGCGGATGCTGTTGTGGACTTTCCCCAAACTCCTGATAGGCTGTAGTCGGCTGTTTCCAGCGGGAGGAATAGGCCTGCCCCCTCCATTGGATGTTTCGATGTCGTTTCATCAACGGCCTTGCTCATGTCTACGAGATGGGGATACAACGCCAAATTCACTGAGGTTTCCTCGGCAGAGGCATGTAGCCTCTCCTCCGGCTTGAAAAAATCGGGTAAAAGATTCTTGGCGGCTGTCCACCACTGGAAGACTGAAACGAAAATTCCCTTCTCCCTAAGCTCTCTGGCCAGCTCATCTAAAGCGTTCAGGTTTCCACCATGCCCATTAACGATAACAATCTTCCTAACACCGTAGTCGCCTAATGCCAGACAGACCTCCTTCACATAATTTTTAAGCGTTCCGCTTGAGATGCTTATGGTACCCCAAAAATGCCTGTGGTGGGCGCTTACCCCAAACGGTATAACCTGCAGGCATACAACCCCTGCGCGTTTAGCCGCCTCTTCGGCTATGGCTTTGGCTATAAAATGATCGGTACCTAGGGGATTTTGGGGTCCATGCTGCTCGTTGGAACCTACAGGAATTATGGCGATATCATTTTTGCTAAAGTACTCTTTGGCTTCTGGCCAACTCATTTCATGAAGCAAAACTTTCAATATGCATCCCACTATGAAGCCATTTATTAGGATTTAACCCGTATACCAGAAATATAAATTTGCCCGACTATAATGTCAGTTGGAGGAAGCCTAAATGATGCCTAACCGCAGGCTCTTCGGAACTAATGGGATACGCGGCCTCGTGAACAAGGAGTTAACCGTAGAGATGGCGGCTGCTATTGGAAGCGCCATAGGCACATTTTTCAAGGGAGGAAACCTGGTTGTCGGATATGACGCCAGAACAAGCAGTCCAATGCTTGCAAATGCGGTAATCTCCGGCCTTATTGCCACCGGCTGCAATATACTATTTGCCGGGATGGCGCCCACACCAACATTACAGTACACGGTGAAAGACTGTAAAGCAGATGGGGGGGTCATTATAACAGCATCCCACAACCCACCTGAATATAACGGGATAAAAGTTCTATGGAGCGATGGAATAGAGATCTCAAGGGAGCAGGAAATAGAAATTGAGAACATATTCTTTGATGGGAAGTTAAGTTACGCTGAATGGAACAGCCTAGGCACAATTAAACAGCTTTCTGGAATAATGGACAGATACATCGAAGCCGTCAAAAGACACGTGGATACGGCAAAAATAGCCAGCAAAGGCTTTCATGTTGTAGTTGACGCTGCAAACAGTGTAGCCTCACTTACCATCCCGAGACTGTTGAGGGAAATGGGCTGCAAAGTTACAACGATAAACGCTAATATTGACGGCACCTTTCCAGGGAGACTGCCTGAACCCCGCCCAGAAAACTTGAAAGAGTTATCGCTGGCCGTGAGAGCCTTAGGCGCAGATTTAGGTGTAGCCTTCGACGGCGATGCAGACCGCTCAATATTCGTCGACGAACAGGGTGAGACTCACTGGGGCGATAAAACCTTCGCTTTGGTGGCGAAGCATTTTCTGAAAGAAAATCCAGGCGAGAAAATAGTGACCCCTGTAAGTTCATCAACTTTAATCAAGGATGTCGCAGAGGCATATGGCGGCGAGATAGTTTGGACAAAGGTTGGAAGCGTGGTGGTTTCTCACACCATGAAAGCATTAAATGCGAAGCTCGGCGGAGAGGAAAACGGCGGGATCTTCTACGGTCCCCACTTAGCCGTAAGAGACGGGGGGATGGCCACAGCCCTCATCCTAGACATAATGGCTAAGGAAGGACAGCCCCTTTCAAAAATGCTCGAAGAACTACCAAAGTATTTCATCGAAAAAGGCAAAGTAGAATGCCCTGAACAACTGAAGGATATGGTTCTGGAGAAACTTATCGAGAAAGTTAAGGGTTCAAACCTAAGCACTATTGATGGTGTTAAAGCCTGGTTTGAAGATAAAAGCTCTATCCTCGCAAGGCCAAGCGGAACTGAACCGCTTTACAGACTTTACGCTGAGGCAAAAACTGCTGAAAAAGCCAAGAAACTCATCCTTGAATATGAGACCATAATTAAAGACATAATCGACAGCTTAAAAAGCAGTTGAGACTATTAATTTCTGGGCTTTCACGGAGAAAAAAGATGGCAAATGCAGCGCGCATAAAGCTTGAGGATATAGAAAATCCTACAGAACGGGGAAAGTATGTAGTCTGCATTATAGGCTGTGGTCGACTAGGTCTACTTCATGCGTGCCTCTTTGCTGAAGCTGGCTTTAACGTTATATGCGTTGATAGCAACCAAGCCGTAACAGACGCCCTTTCCAAGGGAAAAGTTTCCCACCTTAAAAGTATGGTGGAGCCCATAATTAGGAAGCATCTGCAGGAAGGAAAATTAAGGGTCCTTAATGACTTAAAAGCCGCTGTTTCTCAGAGCGAAATTTTAGTTATAGCAGCTCCAGTTGACATTAATGAGAAAGGTGAAGTGAATTACTCCAGTCTTGGGCGTGTTTTAAAACATGTTGGGCTAGGCATTAGAAAGGGAACCCTAGTGGTTGTCGTTAACACTCTAACTTTAGGCGCCATGGAAAAAGTCGTGAAAGAAATTTTGGAGAGCGTTTCCGGTTTTAAGGCTGACCTGGACTTCTTTTTGGCTTATAGCCCCGTTATCTTCCCAGAAAATCAAACTCTAGAAACTTTAGCTAATTATAAACGGGTTGTGGCAGCATCTGGAGAACTTAGCCTGAAGGCAGCTTCAACAATTTTAAAAACCATAGGCAAAGCGGAAATTATAGAAACTAATGATCTAAAAGCAGCTGAAGCCCTAGCCCTTTTCGAAACAGCAAAAGATTTCATAATCGCAGCTTTCGCTAAAGAGTTTGCTCTTCTCTGCGAACAGATGGGCGTTGACTATTTTACGGTCCAAAGCCTAGCAAGAATGAGGGAAGAAAACCAGCCTCTAAACCCATCGCATATATACCAAGATGGCTGCGCTGTTTTGGATTTCCTATTAAATGAGGCTGAAAGTCTGAATTTAAAACTTAAAGTTTCAACTGCTGCTGTTGAGGCAAATTCAGAAACGCTAAAGCATGCTGTTCGCTTGGTTAAAGGGGCATTAAAAAGCTGCGGAAAAACGCTTCGTAGAGCGAAAATTTCGATCATTGGGGTGTCCCAAACGCCTAATGCCTCAGATATTCCTAAAAGTTTCGTAAAAAAGCTTATGGAATCCTTAGAGGCCAAAGGAGCTAATATAAATATCTATGACCCATACTTATCCGGCAAGATGTTAGCGGATTTGAAACCGTTTAACGTTAAAAAAGGCTTAGCTGAAGCATTAGAGGGTGCAGACTGTATTATAATCTCTGCTGGACATGAACAATTCAGGAGACTAGACCTGTCGAAACTGAAGCTTATGGTGAAAATGCCCGCAGCTATAGTTGACCTTGAAGGGTTAATCGAGCCCAAAAAGGCTGAGGTGGAGGGCTTTAAATATAGAGGTTTCGGGAGGGGAGCACATTAAATGGATAGGTTAGGCGTCGCTGTAATCGGCGCGGGATTTTGGGGAAGAAACCATGCAAGGGTTTTCAAGGAAATAGAGGAAACAAGGCTGGTGGCAGTCTGCGACATAGACCCCGGAAAGGCAAAAAATGTTGCAAGACAATTCGGCGTTAAAGCCTACACAAACTCCGGTAGGATGCTTCGTAGATCCGACATCGAAGCAGTCAGCATATGCACATGGTCCACAAGCCTAGCGAAGGAAACACTCAAGGCCTTTAAAGCTGGAAAGCATGTGCTAGTTGAGAAACCCATGGCTGCAAATTCAAAGCAGGCTGAAGCCGTTTTGAAAATTGCTGAAAAGCAGGGATTACAGCTAACCGTAGGCTTTCTGATGCGCTTCATACCCAGCGTACAATACTTAAAAGGCGCCCTTGCAGAGGGAACTTTCGGAAAAATCGTCTCCGCCACAGCCAAGCGGGTTTCAGAATGGCCGGAGAGAATTGGGGATGTGGGAGTTGTTAAGGATCTAGCAATTCATGATATAGATATGATGAGATACCTCTTCGAAGATGAGCCTTCGGCAGTATATGCCAAAACCGGACGCTTGAAGCACAAGAGCTTTGAAGACTATGCGCATATAATGCTAACATTCTGCGACGATAAAAACGCATTCATCGAGGCCAACTGGCTGACCCCATACAAGACAAGGGTGCTCACGATAACGGGAAGCAAAGCCATAATAAAGCTTGATTACATAACACAAGAGCTAACAATAGAAAGTGCCAAAGAAACTTTGCAGCCAAGAATCCCATGGCAAGAGCCGCTAAAACTTGAATTACAAAACTTTGTAAAATCCATTCTGAGTAAAGAGAAACCTCTGGTAAGCGGGCTGGATGGTTTAATGGCAATAAAAATAGCTGAGGCAGCACTTAAATCTTCAAGAACGGGCAGGGTGGTGAAAATTAAATAGAGGGCTACACCTTCTTGCCCAAGTTAAATGGTTTTCCCTCATTCAAAATTCTTTCAGGAACTTTATCCTTCCACTTTTTTAAAAAAGGCAGATCCTCATTTTCCTTCCTCAGCTCATCTGGAAGCATCTCCGGGATTTCGTCCCTTATAGGATACCACCTTAAACACTTAGGGCAGACAATTAGGCCTTCAACAATTTCATCCTTCTCCTCGAAAACATATAGCTCCAGCGGATAGTATTTATCAATAGGGCAAGCCAATATATCCATAAGCTTCCTTTTCATCTTCCTCAACCACTCTTTACACTACACATGCAAACTTTATTAATTTTGTTAAACTTGCTTACCCTTAATAAGGATATCCAAGACCACCTGATACCAGTTAGGTCCTGTAGATCTTACAATACGACTGAAGGGAAACTCAAATTCGACGCCTAGACTTGAGAGCCTATGGGAAACTTTCTCTTTAACCTTCTCAATGGCATCCTCGTTTTTGTAAGCGTGTTCAAAATCGTAGTAATGTATCCATCCGCAACCATTCTTTAAAGCGGATATTGCATAGGGTAGATATTCAAGGGCTTTTTCCGGCAATGGCATGACAACCCTATCAACTTTTTGGCAGAAGCTCTGTTCAATAACCTCTTTTGCATCGCCGATTATCGGAATAACCCTTCCATAAACTCCATTCAGCCGTATATTCTCGCACATAAACTTAACAGCGTCCGGATTTATGTCCACCGAATAAATTTTCGCCGTTCTTGAATGCTTTGCTATAATGATGGAAAAGCAGCCAACCCCCGCGAACATGTTTAGGACTAGTTCGCCGTCCCTAACCAGCCTAGCGATACGTAACCTCTCGTAAAAAAGCCTTGGAGAAAAATAGCATGTATTCAGGTCTACAGAGAAAAGGCAGCCGGATTCCTTGTGGACTGTTACTGTCTTGTTTTCCCCTGCAAGATGTTTCAATCTTCTAAGTCTAAAATCTCCTTGAACGCCTCCTATCTGACCTAAAACAGTCTTTATGTTTTTATGAACCTTCATAATTGCCTCAGCAATTATTTTTCCATGCTTTTCAGCACGTTCGTTTAAATGTATAATGGCTATGTCGCCTACAAGATCGTAAGAATTATAGACAAATTCAAGGTCCTCATTGGGGAGCAGACCTTGAAGGACTTTTCTTAACCACCTTTTCAATTTCCATCCCATATGGAATATTAGCGGAAACGTTTAAAAGCAAATATAGTCTCTTCAATAGGAAAAGGGGATTAATGGTCATGAGCGGAATAACCCCCGAAATAGTATATGAGTGCATAAGATGTGGCGCTAAGGTTTCAATGGAGGATTTAGAGCTTCGTGGCGGCGAAATAAAATGTACAGTATGTGGCTATAGGGTTCTGAGGAAAATCAGGCCGCCTATTGTAAAGCGGGTTAAAGCTGTCTAGTATTGTGTTCTCTCGATTATTAGAAGAGTTCTCTTTCGCCTATTTTACGCAGAGCCCTTCCGCGGAGTTTTATGGCTGGCCCAACAACCTCCTCAGGAGGTTTTTCAGATGTCTTCCTTTTAATTGTTTCTCCGCATATCCCTCCTGGGAGAAGACGTCTTTTAATGCATAACGCGTAGGAGCAGTTGGCGATTTGGCATCTGTCTTCAGTCCATCTACACCATACTTCGTTTCGGCGGTGGACTGCTGCGTTTTTGCCGCACTTAAACAGACTACATTTAGGAAAACACTTTTTTGCCTGCGACAAGACCTATACAACCCTTAAAATTTATTGCAACCTCACATTTGTAGTCGTCTAAATTTTGTGTAAACATAATTTGATATAAAGTTTTTCCCACAGAGCTTTGTATACATAATCAACATTTTGCATTCGGAAGATTATATCCGGAAGCCTGGAAAATAGACGGTTAAACATGCTTTAAACTTTTATAGGGCTATATCTTCCTCTATCCTTGAGCGAGCACTAATGAGTTTAGCTCCATCTCCGCTGATAAGCGTCTTAAAAAGACAAAGGTACCATATTGTTGGACGCCATTCCGCTGTTAAGAGATGTAGATGGCTATATGAAACATTAATCCACGATAGACCATGCTATAAGCAGAAGTTCTATGGGATAAAGAGTCACCAATGCATACAGATGACGCCGGTGCTTTACCATTGTACCCAACGGTGCCTATTCTGCTGGAGGGCGCAAAGCGGTGACCTTCAAATTTTTTGGGACGAAACCAAACTGCCCCCATGGGATTCCCCAGAGGAAATCGTTGAGGGCTGTATAAATGCACAGCTTCAAATTTTAAGCGGATACAAGGGAAACCCCAAAGCGAATCCTCAGAAATTTAAAGAGGCGCTCATACCGAGGCACGTGGCTATCAGCCTCACCGGAGAGCCTACCCTCTATGAGCCTATTGGCGATCTTATTGAGGCCTTCCATAAAAGGGGGTTCACAACTTTTCTTGTTTCCAACGGAACGGTGCCCTCGGCTTTGGCGAAAATAAGCCATGAACCAACACAACTTTACATTTCAGTATGCGCGCCTAACGAGGAAATTTATAATAAAGTCTGCCGTCCCCTAAATCCTGATTCTTGGAGGAAGTTAAACGAGACATTGGAGCTTTTGAACAGCTTTAAGTGTCCAACAGTGATTCGAATAACTGCTGTACGCGGCTTGAATATGGGGCCTATAAGCGATTATGCCAAAATTATTGGAAAAGCAAACCCAACATATGTTGAACCTAAAGCCTATATGCATGTAGGATTTTCCAGACTGCGTCTCGGCTATGAAAGCATGCCAAGCCACCGAGAAATACGCGAATTCGCACTTCAATTGGCAAAGGAATTAAGCTATAATTTTTTAGATGAGTCTGAAGACAGCCGCGTAGTTCTACTGAGTAGGCTTAAAAGCCCAATTAAATTCTCAAAGTGATTATTTTCCATGTGAAACCGGCGTAAAGGTTAAAAATAGCTTGGCATTTATTGTCTGCAACTTAAAGCTGCGCCGAGGAATAAGGAATGGTTAGTGAGGGAAGAGGTAGACTATTCAGGAGGAAGGATGGAAAATTCCTGATATATTTGCCGAAGGACTTAGCTGAGGACAGCATGTTCCCATTCAAGGTTTCAGATTCGATGTTTGTCAAGTTAAGCTTCAAAATAGGCGACGACAAGCTTATCGTAGAACGATGGCCACAGCAGGATAAAAACAGCAACAACACCGTTCAGCCCAACGGCAATTAACAGACAATACCGAATAGTTTAATTTTTCCCTAATTTCTGAACTGTAGCGAAGGTTAGCAGTGAAATTTATGACGCTTTCTGAAGTTAAAGGATCATTTTCAATAGAAAGGTTGCATGAAGCCCAGTTGCTACTGTCGAAGAAGGTTATTTTGGAAGATATGCTGCCGACGAAAATCCGCTATGTTGCAGGAGTGGATGTTGCCTATGGTAATGATTGGGCTATAGGCGCCGTTGCCGTTATGGACTATGATTCTTTAAATCTTGTTGAAGTGCAAACGGCCTGGCGTAAAGTTACTTTTCCATACATTCCCACCCTTCTTGCATTTCGAGAGTTGCCTCCGGCTGTGCTTTGTTATAAAAAACTTAAAAGTCAACCGGACGTGCTTTTAGTGGACGGTCATGGCCGCGCTCATCCCTATCGCTGTGGCTTTGCAAGTCATTTGGGCGTAGTCCTAGGCAAGCCAACCATAGGGGTTGCAAAAAGTAGGCTTATCGGCGAGTTTGAAAATCGGGAAGGAGACTTTGCTTATCTAAAGCATAAAGGAGAAATTATTGGCGCGGTGGTCAGAATTCTTCCCGCCAGAAAGCCTGTATATGTTAGCGTCGGCCATATGATGTCGCTGGAAACAGCGTTAAGAATTGTTAAACATTGCATAAGATACAGCAACAGTCCTGAACCATTAAGAATGGCGCATCAAATAGCCTCGAAGGAGAAAAGGAAAATTCAAACATCATTTAAATTTTAAAGTTTATATATTAAAGAGTGAAGAGATAGCCTATTCGCTGTCTCAGATGTGAGGATGTTTGCTTCACTCAGAGCTTAAGCTTCTGGTTGATAAGATCCGTAACAGAGATCTTAGGAAAAAGGTTATAGAACTTCTTAAAAATCCCGTTTTCGAAATCAACGGCAAAGTATATTCAGGTTTACCCTTAGAAATTTCGCCGGCCGGATTATCTCATCATCACTCCTATCCAGGAGGTTTTATTGAGCATGTGGTTTCTTCAACAAGATTGGCGCTGGCAATTTGTGATTCTGTGGAGAAGGTTTACCATGGAAAAGTTAACCGTGATCTGGTAATAGCTGGAATAATACTTCACGACATTTTTAAGCCATTAACCTATGCTATAGGAGAGGATGGAAGCATAACCTCCACAAATCTAGCCGATTATATGGATCACCTTTCAATTGTCATCTCAGAACTTGTTCGCAGAGGCTTCCCTCTAGAATTAATTCACGTGGTTTCCGCTCATCATGGCGAAAACAGTCCCATTAAACCCCATACTATCGAAGCGCTGATCTGCCACCTAGCGGATCTTGTTGACTCAAAGCTGAACAACGAGATTCTAAGGGCTGCCTCCTTTCTAGCAAGGAAAACCGTCGGCGAAGATCTTCAGGGATTGAATTCTAAAGAGGCTTTCGAAATAATTTTAGCGAAGGCCGAGAGGGGCTGGGAAGGTGTGACGGAAGCCGTTAAGAAAATAAAGCAAGATAGAGAAAAGGGATGTAAAGGTTAAAAAGGAAATAGACTATAAACGAAAGGAGTGGTGCCCTGATATGGAGATCACTTTTGAAGAATTTCAAAAGTTAGATATGCGTATTGGTAGAATTGTGGAAGCAAATCAAATTCCAGGGTCCAGGAATTTGATAAGGATGATTGTGGACTTTGGATCAGAGAAAAGGCAAGCTGTTGCGGGACTTCTCCAATGGTATAAACCTGAAGAGTTGGTGGGCAAAAAGTGCGCCTTCATCTTGAATCTTCAGCGAAGAAAATTCATGGGAGTGGAATCCCAATGCATGATTTTGGCAGCTGAGGACGACAGGGGCAATGTGGTCATTCTACAGCCGGAAAAAGACATAATTGAAGGAAGCAAAATACATTAGCCGCCTATTAACGCTTTTATTTCCTCAGCTCTTTCCTTATTTTCAGCCAGGTATTCTATCATTTCAGGAGTTAAATCAAGCCACTTTGCAATTCCAGCGGCCATTTTAGGGTTATTCTTAAAGATTATTTTTAGATATGGTATTATCTCCTTCGAAGCCCTTATGGCTGAGATATGGCACTTACGCTTTATTTTATGCCCAATCTCCAGTTGAAGGCTTCTTTCTTCCTTAGACCTTGAAAGCATTTGCACCCGTGCCGGAAAATGAAACGGCGTCCAACCGGAGGGTTTAGAGCCTGCTCTAGCCATGGCTACGCCTGCGGTCATCAAGTCGACAACATACCGTGTGAAGCTCCAGTCTTGACTGCGCCTTATCCTGCCCCTGTAAACATCTGCCAGCGAAAGGGCGTCCATAGCCCTTGCCAAGTCATGAGGGTCTGTAAAATGGTTTGGAACATTTTCATATATCCACTCAAAAAGCATGTCAGCATCAACATCCGCCATGCTTGCGGCACGCTTTGCACCATCGCAGGTCTTGCCATACATTATCATCTTCAAAACAGTGAATATATTCTCCTGCCTGTCTCTATAGCCCAGCCATGCCACATCATCATACGTCAACTTTTTCTTTCCCTGTGATAATGCTTGGAGGTCTATAACTGCCGATCGGATGTCGCCTTCTGAACGGCGTGCAATGAAGCTTAGAGCGCTCTCTTCAGCTTGAATGCCTTCCTTGAGGCATATGGCTTTTAAATGGCTTAAAACCTCGTTTACTGCTGGCTTTTTGAACTCTATAAGGAGACAGTAATTTCGAAGGAATGAGAACCGGGGATCATAGGCGTTGTTGGCTATCAATACTATGGGACATTGAGCCACCTTTACGATTTCAGTTATAGCTTTGACACCGCCCTTATCAGCCGTTCCCGTAAGCCCATCAAGCTCATCGAAGAGGATTATCCTCTTTTTACCAAACAAAGAGCCGTATTGGGAGGCTAAACCGGCGAAACGTTTCACGTTTTCCTCTGTTCGATAGTCACTAGCATTTTTTTCAATGAGTTCCATATTAAAGTCATTGGCCAAAGCTTCCACCGTGACTGTTTTGCCAACCCCAGGAGGGCCATAAATGAAGGCTGCCCTCTTCGGGGGAGGCCCCCAATTCCAAGATTTCACCCACTCTACAAGCTTTTGTATCGCCTCCTTATTTCCCACAACCTCCTTCAAAGATTTTGGTTTGTGCTTAACAGTCCAGGGCTGGTACACGCTTTACACCCTTTTGGCATTCTTCATTTCATAGGCTGCTTCAACAAGTCGGGCTAATAAGGCGCTAAGCTGTATTTCCTCATCTGCACCTTCAACAAGCCTGTAATCTATTTCGCCAACAATTTCTGCAAGCTTTATCTTCCAAGGTTCAGGTATTTCTAGCCTGAAAATTTCTGTGTGAATTTGGCGGATTATATCGCTTCCAGCCACGCCGTACTTTTGAATCATTTCACGAAGCTGCTTCCTTGCCTCGATAAAATTACCTTTCATGGCAGTCTCAATCATTTTTTGAACATCAGCCGGATTTGCCCTGCCAGCAATAGAATAAACAATTTTCGAATCTATGGGTTTGCCCAGCGAAGCTGCAGCTTGCAGGGTGTTGATGGCCCTTCTTAAGTCCCCGCCACAGACCTCGAAGATAGCGTCTAACGCATCCCCTAGTAAAGTTAGCCCCTCCCTTTTAGCTATGTACTGCAAGTACTTGTCATGTTCATCCCTTGGAAGGTGTGTAAACCTAAAAGGGGCGCATCGAGACTGAATTGGTTCTATAATTTTGCCGCTATAGTTGGCACATAAAATGAAACGACAAGTTTCCGTGTAACGCTCCATGGTCCGCCTTAGGGCCTGCTGGGCGTCAGCGGTCATGTTATCTGCCTCGTCGAGGATCATTATCTTAAATGGGATTTCCCCGATAGCCTTAACCCTCGCAAAGGTCTTCACGGTTTCCCTTACAACATCTATTCCTCTTTCATCGCTGGCATTTAATTCCATGATATAATCACGGTAATTCTCGCCGTAGAGATCCCTAGCCAAACATAGTGCAGCCGTAGTCTTTCCTGTTCCTGGAGGTCCTGCAAAAATGCAGTGGGGAACATTTTTAGCCTTGACAAAGCTTTTCAGCCTTTCAACTATCTCTTTCTGGTTCACCATGTCATCCAGCGTTTTCGGCCGGTACTTTTCAGCCCACATCTCAAAACTCAAAAGTAAGCCTCCTTATCATGGTTAATAATAAGCATAAAGGCTGATTTAAAATAAGTGTTTGCATTCCTTTTCTAGATTTTCCGTTAACTTTAGGCAAAATACTCAAATTATTTCACGAATAATCCGGCAAGTTATATTTAAAATGCAAAATCCTGAATTATTTGTAAAATAATTTTAGACCTATAGCTTTTTATCTCACTTGCCAGTAACCCGTAAAGGGTGTTGGGTTGCAGGCTAGGGTTTCCAACGTTATTAAAACGTTGGATTTCATGTTTGAAAATGAACCTATAAAAGTAATTGCTAACGCTGATCTTCCTGAAATTAGGTTAGTAGGCCTAGTTGTTGGACCATTCGAGGAAGGCAACTCTTATGAAATACCATTCTGGGTTGCCCGGAAACTTGAAAAGCAGGGCATTATACGCTTTCGAGACGAGGATTTGCTGGACTCTGCTAAACTTTACAAGATTCAGTGGAAGGAGCGACTTCAAACAGCTGTCCAACTATCAGAATTCCCTAGGGATTTTTACCCAAAAATCCGCAGATACCTTTCAGAACTCAAAAAGGAGGCCATCAAAAGCCCGGAAAAGATGAGGGAGTATGAGAAGGCGAAATACTTAGCTGTTGACATTATAAACCTTAGGTTAAGGAAGATTGTTTCTTTGGCTTCCACCCCAGTGCATGCGGCTCATGTCCTGAAAAATGTTACAGACGAGGAAATGTTTCTCTATGAAAGAATTTCAAAAATTATCGAAGAATGGAAAAATCAGCTGTTAACCCATGAAAATTTGGAGGAAGCTGAATGACTGAGCTAGAGGCCATAGACCCTCAGGAACGATTCCTTGAATTCTTCAAAAGTGAAAAATACCGTGAGAGAATCTCTCAACTTGCAGTCTCCGGAAAGAGTTCGCTAATAGTTGATTTCATAGATCTTCTAACATTCGATCAAAGTCTTGCCAACGCATTGCTTGAGCGACCAATTGAGTATTTAAAGTATGCAGATAATGCTGCGCAAACCCAGCTCGAAATAGAAGCATCCGACTATGCGGAGAAACAGAGGGTAACGGTTAGAATTGTAAAGCTGCTTGAGGCCACCCCTATACGGAGAATGGGGGCAGCGCACATTGGAAAGCTTGTTATGGTTGAAGGCATTGTTGTGCGCTCTACATCTGTACGTCCAATGGTTATGAGGGCTGCTTTCAAGTGTAAAGGATGCGAAAATATAACATATGTTGACCAAGCAGGCCCATTTCTTAAAGCCCCCTTCGCATGTGCGAATCCGTCATGCCGAAGGAAAGGCCCGTTTGAGTTCATGCAGGAAGAGTCGACATTTATAGATTCGCAGGATATCCGCTTACAGGAGAGACCAGAAGATCTTCCGCCAGGGCAGTTGCCGAGGACCTTACATGTCAAGCTTGTAGGAAGCGAGATTGTTGATGTTGCAAGACCCGGAGATCACGTCTCAATTGTGGGCACGGTTCGTGCAGCAGCTCCTTCCCTTCCAAAGGCAGGTAAACTACGAACTTTTGTGCTTCACTTGGACGCGAACTCAGTTGAGGTTCTTGGGAAAGAGCCGGAGACTGCTCCTCCATCTCCGGAAGAGGAAAAACAAATTCTAGAGCTGGCAAAGGATCCGTGGATTTATAGGAAAATAATTGCATCCATAGCTCCTTCAATATATGGATATGAGCATATAAAAGAGGCTATAATGTACCTTCTTTTTGGCGGTGTTCCAAAATTCCTGCCAGACATCAACGTGAGGGGGGAACTGAATGTTCTGCTTGTAGGAGATCCTGGCACAGCAAAATCTCAGCTTCTGCAGTATGTTGCGAGACTAGCGCCGAGAGGATTATACACTTCTGGAAGGGGAACCACCGCGGCAGGTTTGACGGCAGCTGTTATACGTGAGAAAGGCGGCGGAATGAGTCTTGAAGCTGGGGCTCTCGTGTTGGCAGACAAGGGAATAGCATGTATTGATGAGATAGATAAAATGCGTCCAGAAGACCGTGTTGCAATTCATGAGGCTATGGAGCAACACACGGTTTCCGTGGCTAAAGGTGGAATTGTGGCAACGCTTAATGCGAGGACAGCTATTCTTGCCGCCGCAAACCCCGCTCTTGGAAGATATGAGCCTCACCGTACAATAGCCGAAAACATCTCCTTACCAGTGACAATACTCTCGAGGTTTGATTTGATATTTGTTTTAAGGGATGTCCCAAACAAAGAGGTGGACAGCAAAATGTCAGAGCATATCCTTGAAATCCATAGGAAGGGGCTAAGTCCTACTGAGCCCCCGATCCCTCCAGATCTTCTGCGAAAATACATAAGCTATGCAAAGAGCATAAAGCCTGTGCTGACGACGGAGGCATTGCAGCGCCTAAAGGATTTCTACTTAGCCATGCGCTCAGTAAGCGAAACAGAGGGTTCACCCATAGCCATAACAGCCCGCCAGCTTGAATCCCTAATACGTATAGCCGAGGCCAGAGCCCGAGTAGCCCTACGAAAAGAGGTTTTAGCTGAGGATGCAGAAGCGGCCATAAGCATTATGAAGCGATCTCTAGAGGAGGTTGGAATAGACCTTTCCTCATATAAGTTTGACATAGACCTAATAATGACTGGAAAGCCTAAAAGCCTAAGGGATAAATTGCAAGTAGTGCTTTCACTTTTAGCTGAGATGGAGCGAGAAACAGGACTTGTAGATAAAATGGCTCTTCTAAATAGGCTGGAGGCGGAATATAAAATACAGAGAAATGAGGCTGAGCGCCTGATAAATCAACTGCAACGAGAGGGCACAATATACGAGCCAAGGGAAGGATTCATAAAGAAAACTTAGAATTGCCAGAAGCCTTTAGCCTTGCAATCAGTTATGAAATATATGTTATCTTTTTGTCTTCCAATCTCCGAAGCTCCTCTGCCTGTAGAGCCCTTTTCTCCTCAACTTTTTGTAAACGGGTCACCATGCTTTCCGCTTTAGCTATTTCTTCATCCATTCCTGAAAGATCCAACTCTATTCGCAAAAGTTTAGCCAAAACTTCCAAAATGCTTTTTGCCGCTTTAGGGTCGGGCAAGTATCCTCTTGTCTCGCCTAGAAGGCAAATGGCCTCCATACCTCTTAAGGGTGCCAACCCCAAAATCAGCCCAGCTACGCCAACGATTGGGCTCCCCACGGGGCTTACTATGGCGTCTGCCCTTAATGCTTTTTCAAGAGCTGCTGGGCTGCTGGAAGCCGCTATTACTTTAGGCTTGTCTTTTGTTTCCATTCTATAACCGCCGAGAGTCACGACCAATTTCACCCCATATTTTCCTGCAAGATCCAGTATCTTGTTAGAGATTTCATATTGCCCCTCTATCGTCTGTGCTTGACTGTCTCCGGTGAAAATTATGAGGTCGTTTTCCCCCTTTTCGTTTATCCAATAGTAAAAAGTACCCCTTAAAAGTCTGACATTTCCATGCCTGTTCACCAGCACGAAATATGGAAAGTGCGGCGAATAGAGATATGCGAACTTTTGAGCCTTAAGCTGCTTAATCAAGTAGCGTACGGCTATTTTCCCAACTAAGCCTAGACCAGGTAAACCCTCTATTAGAACCGGATTTTTCAATTCAACTTTTTTAAGCTCCTTTATTATGGTTTCCTTCATTTTTGGCTCTCCTTTTTCAATGCCATCCTATATTTTAAATATCTATCATGAGGGGAAAACTTGGGAGGGTGAGGAATGCGGACAGCCCCACCACAGTAGGGACATTTATCCGTATTAAGCGTATATCTTTCACATTTTATACATTTTCTTAAAAGCCAAGTCATTTATTTCCCCTCTTGAAAGAGCCCTGTCCACCGGCTTTAACAACGTATGATATAACAGCATCAGCTATCCTTTGCAGGGTTGCCTCAGCTTGTTTATAGTTGTCAGCTAAAACTTCAATACCGTATCTTGGCGCTGCTATTACATAAAATTGAACTTTTGCATCCTTTAATTTCTCGGATTTTTTAGCATTTAAAAAAGCCTCTTTTATCGCCCTTACACCGTCAGGCCTCAAACAGCGAATCTCAACTACACCCTTGACTTTGACCATTGGCAGGCGTATTCTCTCCTTTGCAACCTCGGCGAAAACTTTAGCTAAGTCTTCGGGCACGCCAATTTTCGTTAAGGCTTCAGCGCCTCTTTCTGCAGCCTTCTCAAAGCCTTCGTATAGCCCATATTCCTTTTCAATGAGAATCCCGGCCTTTTCGTAAACCTCCTCTATGGATAGGCCCACCTTCTCCGCGACACTCCGAAGAAGGGATTCGGCTTTCCTCTCCTTTTTCCAAGAAAGCATCTTCTCTATTCTTTCCCTTTTTGTAACCCTCCTTAGAGATAAGTCTATATGACCCTTATCGGGATCCACGCGTAGAACTTTGAGGACTACTTTTTGCCCCTCACGAACATAATCTCGGATATTTCTGATCCATGATGAAGCTATTTCTGAAATGTGTAGAAGCCCAGTTTTGCCATACTCGTCAAGCCTTACATACGCCCCATAATCTGTGACGGTCTCTACCGTAACAATTACCAAGTCGCCAACTTCAGGCCATTCCTGCTTTATTAAAACCATTTTTCATCTCACTCAAGGATTGCGACTACTTCGCCTTTAATTATCGCCTTTCCACCCGATGGTTCTGCAAGTTCAGCCTTGCAGACGTTGCACGAAATCCTATTTACAGCATGGCTGAATATTATCTGCTCGTTACCGCATTTTGGACACTTAATCCTCAGGAAACGACTTCTAGGTTGAGGTATGAGGTTTCCCCATTCGGTCATTAAATAGTCACCTAGCCTAGGCTATAACAAGTTTCCTTAGGCGTATTCCCTTTTTGTGCCGGATATAGCCGCAAGCTTTGCACTTCAGCTTCAGAGTCTGCTTTTTAGTAGTTTTGGAGAACTTCCGCTGCAGGGGATATTTTTGCCCTCCATAGCCTTTCTTTTCCCTTTCGTGGTGGCGTTCGCCCTTAGCCAATGCTCTCCGCTTTCCAGCTTTATACAGCGAAACCGTATGAGCTTGATAGGCTTTACATCTGGGACAGTAGGTTCTAATCTCTTTAGGAACATTCATTTTGAACTCACTCTATTAGCTTTGCATAAAAATTAGAAAGCCCACTCATATACTTTTTCACACTATATAACGAATCAAATTTCAATATTCACTGCGAGTCCTTGTTTAACCAAAATTTTAGCGTTCTCGGATGGTAAATTCGCCACATCTTCACACTTAAAGGGCCCATATGTTTTCATGTCAGCGCCTATTATTGAGGGAACATCTTTTAAGAAGCGAAGTAAGACCATTTTGCGGGAAATTTGGGCAGTTAAGTCCGGCAGATTTCCCTTCAGTATGCTCTTCGCAAAATTTTGAAATGTCTCTGCTAGGGTTAGGCTTCCTGAAAGGATTTTTTCCTCCTGAGGCGTCAAAAAATCTGGTGGCGGCTTTTTTCCTTTCGCCAACATGCGAATGAATTTTTTATATCTTATCTTTATTAGCTCAAGGATCATTCGCTTAGCTTTGCCTTTCTCCTCCATCAACAGTTTAGCCTTCAATGTTTTCCTGTCTAGCATTCGCACCTCTTCTTTTAGCCTTCCAACATATTCAGCGAGCTGTATGTAAAAATCTGAGGGAAGTTTTGTTGGATCTGAACTTTCATGCTCCTTCTTCCATATCTCAAATAATTCGTTATATGTTATCATTCGATAACCTCTGCGCGTTCTCTGCAGATAAGAAGTAAAGCCGCAGCTGTTGGTAATTCAACTTTTCTGTTCTTGTAGGGTCCGAAGGTTTGGTCGCCTATTCTAAATTTGGGGGCGCTTGAAACTTTTACTGTGATGGTGCCTGATTTGAAAGCTAAGGCCTCCTTAAAGGGGTCAAACTTGTCGATTTCTGAAATTGGTACTTCTGCCTTTTTAAAACCTGTTTTGCTATTTAAGGTGTTGGGAAGCCTGATTAGACGATGAACATCTGTTGTTACGACGGTGTCGATCTTTGCGGACTGCAAGCCTGCAGCGTGTTTCATGATCCTTAGCCATGTTCCAGCTCCAACACCCCTTGGTGTGGATAATACCCCCAGTTCCACTAAGCCCTTTAGGAGGACATCCTTGTTCTGCATTATAATTTCCGCTGTTTCCTCTTTTAATCCGATCCTTTCCAAGTCCTCCTCCTTCGCAGAGGCTAAGAAAATCTGTACTCCTTTCAATAGACGCTGGGACCAGCCGAAACTTGAGAATTTCGCATCCTTTCCAATTTCTACATCCTTCCTGGTTTTCCTTATTACTGGAGCGTGGAATGTCACATCTAATCCCATGCCAGATATATAATCAACTATTTCCTTGCGAGCCATGGTGTCCAATTCTTGAATAGCCTCGCCCTCTACATGGATATGGTAGCCCCTGTTTCCAGAGAAGAAAAGGCGTATTTCATCCTTTGAAAATCCAAAGTCAAATATTAAAAAGTCTAAAAGCTTCATTGTTTCCTCCTTTGCGGAAGCCAAGCAATTCTCGCAAGGCCATGTCTTAACGTCAAATTTTTCGCTGCCGCATATCGGACACTTTTCTGGAGTGATGCCCTTACCCTCAAATTTACAGTTTACGCATGCCCACTCCTCATGGATCCTATCGCAGGCTGTTGGAATATGATCCGCGTCTATGTCAAAAATTAGGTCCGCGCCAAGCCATCCCTTCCTTTCCATCTCAAAATCAGGATGCTCATAGTAAGCACATGAATAATAAGCATCAGCAGGAACATTAGCCTCTAAAAAGGCTTTAAGTTCATCAAAAGTTTCAAACCTTTTATGGCGAACAACAACGCCCTCAGAGAAGAGGGCAAACCCAAACTCCCGCATACCCATCTTATTTGGAAAACCATCTAGGTAAAAGTCCCTGCAATAGTATTCATGAAAGAGGTTATAGACTATTGAACTCTTCACTTAAGCCCCAAATATAATATTGGCGAAGATTTAAGAATAAAGATTGCTAGACAACATAGAATCCAAATGAATTAAAGTGTAACCAGCTTACCTTTTGCAAGCCAAACTTTTCGTTCAACTTATGTTAAGAAAACCTTGTTGGTCTATTCGCGTGCGCTCTTCTCTAGATTTCAACCTCCATCGTAATAATGTTCCATAACCGCTGGCAGGACCTTCTAAGACCTCTAAAAGTGGCTTTAATCCTTTAGGCGAATATTTTAACGATTAATATTTGGATCGTGTTTAGGGCTATGTGGAGTAGGGTGGAAATTAACTGTAGAAGCATCTGGGACGTTAAGGATTGAGGTTGGGCTCCAAGCGTTGCCCCCATCCATAGATAGGGTATGTTGAAGAACATTTGGCTGAAATGGTAGCTTACTGGTCCTAAAAGATTTCTGCCTGCCTTGATGTATAAGTAGCCTAGGAACAGCCCCACGGTAAACGAGTAAAATATGTGGGTTATTATCGTTATTGTTCCGGATGGCCAGTCAAGTAGGAATGGATATCCGAGGTGGTAAAGTCCGAATAGAAGGGATGAGAGGATGATTGAAGACTTGACGCCATACCTGTTGAGGAGCCCTCCAAGGATGCAGCCGCGGAAAATGCCCTCCTCTGAAACGCTTATTAGTAGATAGGCGGCGAAGTAGACGGGAATATAGATGTAAAGGGGTAAGTAAAATCCATACTTTAATCCTAGGATAAAGATTGAAAAAGCTAGGCCAACAGCGTTATGGAAAATGGCGAGGACGAAACCTAAAATGCAAAACCTCCTCCACTTTCCAGACTCCCTGAACCCTATGTTTGAGAAAGACTCTTTCCTTACAAGTTTAACGTAGAAGTACAGTACAACGGATTCAGCCATATAAAAAGACATGTGGGCGATAAAGCCGTAGGGATAATAAGTTCCCAATATTGGGAGAATCGTACATGAAAAGTAATATAGCTGTAGAAATCCAAATAGTAGGAGAAAAAGAAGCAAGGAATGTAAAAACTCCTGAGGAAAACTATGCATATTTATGATCATCGCTTAAACGAATTTAAGACTTTGCATCCTATTTTAAACATTAACGTTGCTTCAAGACGTTTGAGCCTTTTTAGAATAATGCAATATCATCCGCATTAGAAAAAGCATTAACCTCTGGCACTACTAGGTCATTTGGGTTAGGCGTCTTTTAACGTCGAAAAATAAAAATGGGAGGCTGGTGACATTGTTTAGGAGTAGTGTTCCTCGCCCAAAAGTTTAAGCATAAGCTTGGATTCTCAACATTTTTACCCATCGTTTAGACATTA
>CAZAPQ010000095.1:0-3459 GCA_964487415.1 uncultured Candidatus Bathyarchaeia archaeon
TTCCTCGGTTGCCGAAAGGACTGGTGAATCCGCAGTCATAGCCTCTATTAATGTTGAAAACGGCACCGTGACCGCTATTGGAGATTTAACATTCTTGATGGAGCCATATTGTCATGTTGAGGACAACTATAAACTTATAATAAATATTGCCAGCCTCATCGCGAATGTAAGCGCCAAAAAAGCCGCGGAGGAGAAAATCACTAAACCAGATCTGCCTGTTGGAACAGAGAAATTTTTCAAAGAAATCGTTGACGGCAGAGAGCTAATATTTAGATGGATTAGGAAAAGCGAGAAAGAAATAATTGTGGAATGGCTTGGCAGAACAATTTGTTATCATCTTACCAAGGACGAAGCCATAGAAAAGGTGACCTCAAATGGCAGTGAACGTGTATATGAGAGCCCTATACCTGAACTGCCATACCCATTAACGAAGGGTGAAAGATGGAGTCATAGAAGTGCATTTAACCTAACCGTGGAGGGAGAAATGTACCGCGGCGAAATTTTTGAGGAACACTATGTGAAGGGTTTCGAGAAAGTCACTGCAGGGGATGGCAAAACCTATTTCTGCGCTAAAGTGGAGTGCACTAGGCATGAAATCCTACGTATCCGAGAGGGCGTTGCGAAAACAATTACGAGCGGCCACTATTGGGTTTCATCTGAGGTCGGCATAGTAAAGCAGGAATTTCTGATACAGCACTTTGCTAATGATACCCTCACCAGTGTGGAAGGAGATGTAGCCATACTCCTCTTAATTAAGATGGGATAACTACCCCTTACCTTTCTACTTTTTGAGAAACTAAACGATATTATGGCATACGCAGCTGGAATTATGATCCACAACTAGACGCATATTCAGCCATGTAACTCCTCAGTTTTTCCAAGGCATCATTTTTGGCCGTTTCGTCCATAAATGAGACTTTAAAGGAGTTTTCTGTAAGCCTGTATATATCGCGGGCATTGAGGCCCAGGGCCCTTTGGACGGCTAAGTAATTTTCGTTAATGTATCCTCCGAAGTATGCTGGATCATCGGAGTTTACGGTTACAATTATTCCCTTATCCATCATCTTCTTAAGGGGATGATCTTCCATCCTCTTTATAACTCCAAGCTTCAGATTTGAAAGGGGACATAATGTTAATGGAATTCTTCTTTCCGCCAACTCTTTGAGGAGGCGTTCATCATCCATTGCATGGTTGCCATGATCTATCCGGGACACTTTAAGGAGGCTCACTGCCTCCCAAATGTATTCGGCTGGCCCCTCCTCACCTGCATGGGCAACCGTTAAAAGGCCCTCATCAAGTGCCTTTTCAAAGACTTTGACGAATTTTGACGGTGGATTTCCAACCTCAGCCGAGTCTAGGCCCACGGCTATAATCCAGTCTCTATACGGCAGCGCCTCTTCAAGGGTTTTAAGGGCGGATTCTGGGCTGAGATCTCTTAGCAAGCACATGATAAGCCTTGTTGAAATTCCAAGCGTCCGCTCTGCATCCATAAGGGCACGATGAATGCCGGATATAACTGTTTCGAATTTGACTCCTCGTCTAGTGTGGGCTTGGGGATCAAAGAATATTTCAGCATGCTTTACATTCTGCTCATGGGCTCTGGAAAGATATGACCATGTGAGGTCATAGAAGTCCTGCTCATTCAAAAGCACGCTTGTACCCTCATAATACAGGTCTAGAAAACTCTGGAGATTTCTAAATTTATACGCCGCTTTTAAAGCTTCAACGGTTCCATAACCTATCCCAACATTATTTCTTGATGCTATTTGGAACATTAGTTCTGGTTCAAGGGCTCCCTCTACATGTATGTGCAGTTCAGCCTTCGGAATCCCTCTGATGAATTCTTCCATAACCCAGCCCCTCCCGATGCTTATATCAAATTTTCGTTAAACACTTGGAGATTGATTTATACTTAAGTGTGTTTATCACTTAAGTCTGGGACGTGCTGACTCTTCATAAAAGGAAGTGTTAGGATGAAGGTGTTGCTGAACGACGGTTTGGAGGAAGAGGGCGTTCGCATATTTGAAGAGAGAGGCATAGAAACAGACACTAGGAAGAGGAATCCCAAAGAGTTGATTGAGGATATAGGCGAATTCGACGCTTTAATCGTGCGAAGCGCCACTAAAGTTACCCGTGAGGTTATCGAAGCAGGCGCTAGGGGAAAACTGAAAATTGTTGGAAGAGCTGGGGTTGGCTATGATAACATTGACGTTGAGGCTGCTTCAGAATATGGCATCATCGTGAAAACAGCCCCCTACGGAAATACAAACGCGGTTGCAGAATTAACCATCTGCCTAATGCTAGCCGTTTCCAGAAATGTTCCTCAGGCACACCAATTATTGAAGAATGGTGTATGGATAAAAGAGAGATTTAAGGGAACGGAACTTTCACACAAAACGTTAGGCATTCTTGGCTGTGGAAGAATTGGGCAGCGGGTTGCTGAGATTGCCCGCCGCGGCTTCGACATGGAAGTTGTCGGATATGACTTGAAGCCCTACACCGGGTCAGGCATAATAAAATTCATGTCCAAAGATGAGGTCTTGTCCATAGCTGATTACGTAAGCATACACACGGGTGGAACTGAGGTCATCATAGGCGAAAGGGAGCTTCGGTTAATGAAGCCAACAGCCTACCTTATCAATACATCAAGGGGAGCAAATGTCGACGAGGAGGCGCTGTACAGGGCTCTAAAGGAAAGGAAAATAGCCGGCGCCGCCATTGACGTTTACGCTGATGAACCTAAGGCTGAGGGCGCCAAATTCTGGAACAAGCTGATGGAGCTGGATAATGTCATTTTTACTTCCCATTTAGGCGCTTTGACCATTGAAGCGCAAAGGGAAACCTCAATTGAGATCGCCCGTGTAGTTGCAGGCTACCTGTTAGGAGGAGACTTCACAAACTCTGTAAACGCTGGGGAAACCATCGAAATGGAGGAAAGGCCGGTTTACACCCTGTTCATTCACCACCGCGATGTGCCCGGCGTTTTCGCCAAAATAGACAAAGTCCTCGCCGACAACAACATAAACATACGTGCAAACTATTCAAGGCAAATTGGAAAAAGTGGCTACGCAATTTCAGTCTACCTACTCCACAACCCAGTAAACCCTGAAATCATCAAAACCTTGAAAGGAATCGAAAACGTCTGCAACGTCAGAACCTAAAGGGAGCCCGCTTGTATTTTCAGCCAGAGCTTCAATGCTTGCGCCCTCACGCTGTAGAATCTTTGTTCCATTTTAGCCTCCCATGACCTTGACAAAAACCCGTCTCCCACACGGCCTTTTTGTTGTTGTTGAAAATTCTGCGACACAATAACACAAAAGCACAGCTTCAACCATAACCATGATTTTTAACCGCTATTATTTGGCACGTCTACGCCAAACAATTCCTAGCCACAAAATCCTCAGAAACACAGAAATCTACATAACAGTTGAGAATACAGCGACGAATTCATAGTCAAAG
>CAZAPQ010000096.1:0-5313 GCA_964487415.1 uncultured Candidatus Bathyarchaeia archaeon
AAGCGCTGAGTTTTCGTCGTCTATGCTTGATGTGGGCTCGTCGGCGAGGATTATTTTTGGATTATTCGCCAGGGCCCTTATTATGGCGATGCGCTGTTTCTCTCCTCCGCTTAGGGTTTCAGGAAACCTTCTTGAAAGGCCTGTAAGCCCAAAATGTTCTAGAAGCTCCAGCGCTCTTTCCGCCCTTTCAACCTTGCCAACCCCAGCCAACGCCATGGGGAGCTCTATATTCTCCAGAACCGTCAGGGAGGGTAGGAGGTTGAAGAATTGAAAGACAAAGCCTATGCTGTTAAGCCTCAGCATGGACCGTTCTTTGTCGCTTAGACCATTAACCTCCCTACCAAAAAGTTTCACCTCTCCCCTATCCGGGTTTTCCAGCAACCCGATAATTTTAAGCAGGGTGGTTTTCCCAACGCCTGATTTTCCCCTTATGCTGATAAAATCGCCCTCTTCAACGGTAAGGTCTAAATCTTTTAGAATGCATGTCGCGCCATAACTCTTCCATACATGGGAAAGTTCTATCAATAGCCATGAGCACCAGTTTTTGTTTTCACTTTTGACATGTAAAAGCCTCTGTTTATTAAACATTTCATAGAGATCAATGGTGAACGTTTACAAAGCCGTTGGAATAAACTTGATCCATGATCGAAACCCTTTGAGTCCAGTTTTCAGGAAGGTCGGCGCTATAGCCTCCATAAACCACATAGCCATTCTCCATCATGCGATTATACGTGATTAGAACATGCGGCCTTGCACCCTCGCCGTAGAGGTATCTAAGACCTTGAAGGACATCAACATCCACGCGGAAATACTCCTTAATAAGGTACTGGAACTTCACATCCCCAGCTATATGACCGCTAGCCAACGGCAGGAGCCATTCCGCAGCCCTAAATTCCGCCCTTGTATAAAGCCAGAAATATCCAAGATAACGCTCCTGCAAGACCACAGAAGCGTAAACCGCATAAATGTTTGAAGCCCCTATTGTTAAAATTAGGGCGCCCGCCATAATCCTAGACAGCCTGGTCATCTTATGATCTTTATATGCTGAGGCAAGGCGATGAATGCCGAAAGCGCATAGGATAGCCAGCGGAACTGTTAGCAAGTTTAGGGTTCTATAGGCTAGGGTAAACCCGAAGGGAGAATCGCCAAAGATGGCATATGCCTTAAGCCCTAAAAGCGTTGCAAGCCAGAAAATAGGTGCTAAACGGTTTTTCCCATCCATCTTTGCAGTTTCGCCTATACCAAGCACCAGAAGGGGAGAAGCCACAATAAAGGGGATGGCATATAGCACATATCGGCTGGGCAATACGGGCGCTCCCGGGATTATGACCCTTCCAGTGCACATGAAAGCCGTAAAGGATACTATAACAACTGAGGCGAAGCATAAAATGGAGGTTCTTGCCCGGGAGGGGCGTGGATTCTTTAGGACGTAGTAGCTGGCAACAGCAAATGTGACAACCTGGTATGAAATGGCTGAAAGCAAATCGCTGAACGTTAAAAACCCTTTAACTTTCAACCCATTATATGCGTAAACTCCAAAGTATAAGGCAACGGCAAAAGTCAAAATGGAGAGGGGTATAAAGCCCATTCTGCCCATGGTGAAACCCCTTTTGAAACTGTTCAACAAGTCAGCCAGCGTTAGGCTCGCCAGAAAAGCTAGAGCAACCAGCGCCAGTAAATGATGGGACATAACCAAGGCCGCAGAGGCGACGGCAAAAAGCGCAATTTCCCTCCATTTCTCATGCCTTATAGCCAAAAGTATAGCCAGCAAATAAATGGGTGTAGCATATGTTTCTTTTGTAACGCCTGCGGTGAAAAGAACATTAGGGTACGCCACTGCAAGTATGAAGGAAGCGAAAAGGGCCAGCTCATGATTTTTGCTTATTTTAGCTACAATAGCGTAGAAAATTATGATGGCAATGGCCCCAGCCGCTGGAATTCCCACTGCCATAGCATTCATGACGTTAAGCCCGGTGGCATATGAGAGAACTGCCCCGAAGAGGCTGTTGGCTGGCCAGTAACTGTGGTAACCGTCGAAAATTGTATGGTTGTCCAGGCTTATCGGCGAGTATTTCATTAAGCCTTCAGCGTTCCTGATGGAACCCCAGCCATCTGTAGAGTACGGCAACCCACTTACAAGCGTGGGATAAAGCCTTAACGCAAGGGCTATGAAGAAGATCAAGGGGATATAAGCATATTTTTTCATGGCTCAACTTCCATTCTTAGAACGGTTACGGAAACTAATGCGATGATCAAAATAAGGTCTAGCGCCGCGACGGCTGGGTCTATTTGTAGGGTAAGCATATGGGAGAAAAGCTCGGGGCTGCCGTAACGCTGAATCAGCATCAATATTGCGGCGGCAAACGCCACGCCAGAAAGCGAAGCCAAAATAGACCATGGAAGAAGCCTTATCAAAAGGTCCCTTTTTAGCAGCCTTTTCGACATTCCAAGGGACCGTAAGATGCTTATTTCGCCTCTGTGATGGATTATTAATGTTTTTGCGGCTGAAGCTACGCTTAGGCTTGAGAAGAATAGGACTGTAATTGAGAAGACTAAAAGCGTCTCCCTTGTCACGCCATATCTGCTTATATAGCTTTCCATGAACCTCTGGGATTGGCTGACCCCTATGTTCTCAATTCTGAACCGTATAATAGTCCTAGGCGTAATTGTCTCCTCCAACGGTTTACTTGGCTCCTTAGGCTGGGCTGGAGGCGGTGCCGAAGCCTGTTCATAGGCTTTGGCTATCTCCTCAAAGATTCCAGACGCTGCTTCCAAATGATCCAATTTAACCCTTATGAGGGTTACATGGTTATAGTCAGTTCCGCGAAGCCACTGTCCAATGTAGATTGGCACGATGACCTCATCATCCATGGGTGATTTTGACTCAAATATGCCTTTAACATTCAGTTCCATGTAACGGTCTGCCAGAACCCCGTAAACCATGACTCTATCGTTCGTTTTCAAGCCAATTTTTTCGGCAACATTCCTCCCAATAATGACGGAGTTGAAGTCGCCTAGCCTAAGCATTTCCCCCTCAAGGATGGTGAGCTGGTTAAGCTTTAAGAATTCCTCTGGAACGACCCCCCTCAGGAAAAGGGCTTCAGAATTTATTATGCATGGAACCAGCACCTCGGGACTGCTGGCTAATACCCCGTCAACCGTAGCTATTTTATCAGCCAAGTATGCTGGAACAAGCCCTGTAAAGGGGGTGCTGCTTTTCCTATCGTAGACGGCTATGATGTTATCACCTCCACCTAAGTACGCGGCGAAACCATTGTAGGAGCTTAGGAGGCTGGTGGCTGTTATGGAAAACACCATGGAGGCCGCTGATAGTATGAGGAAAAGCGTTAAAACATTTCCCCTCTTTAGATAATTGAAACCTGTAAGTTCCAATTATAGGCCCCATGAGGTCTGCATGTCTTCAGGATTAAAGGATTAATTATCCATATTAAATGTATCGTGTTTATGTCGTATTTTTGTTGAACAAGTTGCCTTTTGTAGGTTTGTTGTACAGATGCCGGAAAAAGTATATTAAATATGAATATAGAATACGGCTTGAGGATCAATTACCTGATGAGGCGTAGAACAAATGGCGAATTGTAGAGCCCTCCAGCAGGTGGAAAGCCTTAAAGAGGAGGAGGGCTACGCCACTGTCTGTGTAACCTTCAAACCTGAAGATGTTCCGGCTGGTTTTCTGCGGAGGGTCTTGTCCATTGCAGCTTCTAAAATTGGAAACGGCAACGTGGGATTGGCCTCCCATGTCATGGTCATCGTGAATGTCGCGTTCAAGGGGCATGTTGGACATCTTTCTTCTGATGTGCTTCTTTTGAAAAGCCCCAAAGTGCTTTTGGTGAACTGTGCTGGGGAGGAGGGGACGCGTGAATATAGGTGAAGCAGAATCGGAATGGCCGATTTTCGCCCGAATTCAAACTTTTTATTTTTAGCATCTTTTACGGCCTGCTCTTCATAAACTATATCGACCTTGTTGTTCCTGGCTCTAATGTGCCTGGCTATCATGCTTGGCTTGCTGTTGCCTACTTCATCTCTTTCGTGCCGCTGCTTTTCCTCTGGGGCTTAAGCAAGTGGAAGCTTGTTTTAAGCTTAGGTTTAACAGCAAGTCTGATGAACGACCTTTTCTATTATCCCATCAGCCTAATATTGTTTGGAAAGGCTCCGGATCTTTATGAGTGGTATCTGTTTCAGCTGGGCTTTAAGGGGTTAACCCGCGCCTGGACTTTCAACGCCGGCATCTTCACATTGCCCGTAACCTCAATTCTGATGGGAGCAAGCATATACATTAGGATAATGCTGGTGACAATACTGTCCCTAGGGTTTAGGCCTCCACTGCCAGGCTATTGGATTACAGTTAAGCCAAGGGAACTCTTATCAAGGCTTGGACGCCTCATTCTTGGAGCCCGCGGATAGATCAAGGACTGTTTAAGCCCTATTACTAGCCCTTAATAATCCATTTTTGACGGAAAAGCAGGTTCTGGCTTACAGTCTCCTCATCCTTGTAGACTTCTAGGGTCACCTCTAATGTGCCCTGCTCCGGGCTTGTAAGGGCTATGGTATAGTAGAAAATGCCGCCTGGAGGCACGTTTAATATTATTCCCTCATCGAGGGTCGGCTCTGCTGTTAGGTTGCAGATAACCCTGTAAGTATAGTTAGCCGTATTCGCACCGATATTTTTCAGGTTGAAATATATTGTTGGGCTTCCCTCAGCCTCTATTAGACCAGCTTCAACCGACCGAACTTCCGTGGACTGGCTTAACTGCCGATAAAGGGACAAGATCATTAAGGCTAGGAGCGCCGCAATAATTATGAACAGAAGCGCCGTGAGCTTCCTTGCGCTAATGCGTGATTTTTGACCCATGGATCATCCTCGTGTGCTTGCTAATGTATAGGTATATTGCTATTAGGGGTAATGTCAGGATTAGGATGCCCATGGGGAGGTCGGGTATGTCGCCCTGTAGGGTCCATGTGGCTCCGCCTGTGCTTGGGCATCGGTCATTGGGCTGTGAGACTCCTCCACCGGGCCATCCGTTACCGTTGGCTGTTGCCAACGCATAAATATCTGACACAAGGTTGCCCCGGGCGCCTAGATCGTAGAGGCGTTGCTTTTTTATTATGAATTTTACTGATCCAGGGCTTGTTAATGTGGCGTTTGTTAAGGCAAAGCCTATGTTTCCGTTGGCTGAGGTGTATGTGGTTCCCGAAGTTAGGCCCATTCGGAGATAGTATTCGGCTGAGCTCCATGAGCCTCCACTTGCTAATTTGTAGTATAGGCTGCATGTGCCAATTCTAATGGTTATT
>CAZAPQ010000097.1:0-3338 GCA_964487415.1 uncultured Candidatus Bathyarchaeia archaeon
AGATATGCCATAAGAGAGGCTGAGGTCGCTGTTTTATCTGAAAGCAGCCTTGTAACATCTGTGATTGCAGAGCTCTTTGCATTTCATGGGAAGTGGGGAACACTGGAGATTCTAGAACGATGGGGTAGAGAAACATTAAGGAAAAGTGATGTTAACAAAGAATTGCTTGAAAAAGTTTTCAGCATATTCCCTGCAGGGCTGCCTAAAGTTGAGCTAATCACGGATAAGAACATGGAGACTCTTACACTAGAAAGTGAAGAATTCAGGAAGAGGGTTCGCGGGGAAGTTGTCGGAGGTTTGGGATAGTGGTTAAGCTGGAACTTATAGAGGACACGTATGCGGAGGCTTTTAGGGGGATCTTCTGTCGAATAATAGTCACTGCTGATGATGAGGAAACCCTAATAAGGGCTGCCGAGGACGCAACTGCAACGCCGTCCATAGTTATTGGAAGAATCGAGGGAGGCGTAGAAAAGTGGCTAAGCGAAGCTGAGACGCCGGATGGCCGCAGAGGCGCCATCATCCAGTTCTGGGGCGGCTTAGATCCGAAGAGGGCTTTATCTGAATCCTTGAAGAAGTTTGAGATTGAGCTCTCATATAGAATTCGACAGGACATTCTGGTTAAGCCATTCACGGCGGTTTTTAATGCCATGCAGCAGTGTGAGGGAAAATTGGACATGATGGAGAGGGTGGGCCACTGTGGTGACGGATATGAGTGGGAGGAGGAGCGCCATGGCCGAAGGGTGATAATTGTGCCCATAATGGTTCCCGACTTTGTAATAGAGCGTTATATTGGATATTCAATAGGGGTTATGGGGGCAAACTTCTGGATAATGTGTAAAAATAAGGAGGCGGTGCGGGAGGCAGGTAGAAGGGCTCTTGAAGCCATTCATAATGTTGAGGGAGTAACTACGCCCTTTGATATATGTTCGGCAGGTTCAAAGCCTGAAACACGTTTTCCTTGGATAGGGCCCACAACCAATCATCCATATTGTCCTTCTCTAAAGAGGGTTTTAGGCGAAGCTTCAAAGGTTCCGAATGGCGTTTCATATATTCCCGAAATAGTGATTAATGGAGTTTCACTTGAAGCGGTAAAGGGGGCCATGAGGGCAGGTATAGAGGCGGCTTTAGAGGTTAAGGACGTTAGGGGAATTTCAGCCGGCAATTATGGCGGGAAACTTGGGGAATATAAGATTTTTTTGCGGGAGCTTTTTAGATGAAAAAATTTGATGTAATAGGCTTTGGCGCCTTAAATGTTGACAAGCTTTATAAAGTGAACAGGATAGCCGGACCTGAAGAGGAAAGCTTCATCATCAGCTATGAGGAGTCCTGCGGAGGGTCAGCTGCTAATACTATAGTAGGTTTGGCAAGGTTAGGCTGTCGTGTCGGATTTATCGGCAAGGTTGCTGGTGACAGGGAGGGAAAAATGCTTGTAGATGATTTCCGCAGAGAAGGCGTGAATTTGAAGGGCATAATCAGGGCAAAAAGCGGTAGAAGTGGCACCGTTTTGGATTTTGTGGATGAGAAGGGTGACAGGGCCCTATATGTTGACCCAGGCGTAAATGACACCATAGAATTTGAGGAAATAGACAGGGAATATGCTTTAAAAACCGAGTTTCTCCACCTTTCGTCATTTGCTGGAGAAAGGTCCTTTGAGGCCCAGAGGAAACTCGCGGAGAGTCTGCCTGAAAATATCAAGGTAAGCATGGATCCGGGTATGCTTTATGCAAGGATGGGCCTTGAAAAGCTGGGACTGCTGCTAAAAAGAGTTTTTGTTTTAATGCCAAACTCAAGGGAAACCGCCCTCCTAACCGGGGAGGAGGATCCTGCCAAGGGAGCGAGGAAGCTGCTAAAGTTGGGCATTAAAATTGTAGCCGTCAAACTTGGTAGTAGGGGATGCTATGTTACGGACGGCAAGGAAGAGCATCATGTGGAAGCCTTTAAAGTGCCTGTTGTTGACACCACAGGTGCTGGTGATGCCTTCTGTGCGGGTTTCCTTTATGGGCTAATCCATAAAAAGAGCCTTTATGATTGTGGGAGACTTGGAAATTTTGTGGCTTCCCGTTGCATTATGAAGGTAGGCGCGCGAACCGGGCTTCCACGATTGGAGGATTTAAAACTTCTTCTCTAAGTATTCAATGAGACCCTCGAAGATTAGTTTGCCGTCGCCATATTGGGGCATAAAGTTCTGCCTGGTCCAGTCTGGCTGTTGCCACCAGTAAAAGGCCCTTTCAGGATGGGGCATCAATCCTAAAACTGTTCCTGATGGGTTGCATATGCCGGCTATGTCATAAAAAGAGCCGTTTGGGTTTATTGGATATCTGCCATTAGCGTATTCGCCGTTCTTGTTGCAGTAGCGGAATACAAGTTGATCGCATTTTTGAAGCTTTTCCAGAAACTGAATTTCCTTCTCTTTTGGGAATATGAACCTTCCCTCGGCATGGGCCACTGGAATCCTTAGAACCTTTTCGGCTGGAATATTTCTAGTGAAAACACATTTTCCCATGTTTTCATGCTTGATATAAACCCATCGGCAATTGTATCCAGGCGGGTTATTTGTAGCCAAACACGCCTCTGGATATGGACTTATGCCCTCAAAAGCCGGAAGCAAACCTGCCTCAACGAGCACTTGGAAGCCGTTACAAATTCCAAGGATTGGACGCTCATCGTCAATGAAGGCTTTAAGTTCCCTGCCCATTTTAGCAATTAGCCATTTCGCCCATATTGCCCCGGCCCGTACATAATCCCCAAAGGAGAAGCCTCCTGGAAAAATTAGGGCATGATAATCATGCAGATTTCGGCGCTTTATCACCTCGTTAATGTGGAGGATTTCCGCTTGGGCGCCTAGGTCTTCAATGGCGTTTTTTGTTTCTATGTCACAGTTTGTTCCCCCAACGCGGAGGATGCAAACCCTTATTTCCCCGCGTTTCATGGAAAACCTCCGCTTAGAGTTTTCCTCCATGAAGCCATCAAATCGCTTATTGAGGCCTCTATTATGGCTTCACCGTTAAGTCCATACACGCACATTGTTGGACTTTTGGATACTTCTCCAATTTTTGCATAAACGCATCCCCGCATGATGGATTCAAAGTTTTCAATGCATTTCTGCGGAACCTCTACAAGGAATCGGCTGTTGGACTCTGAGAATAGGATAAGGTCCTCACGGTTTAGGTCCTTTTCCCTGGGAACCTCACGCAGATCCAATTCAACGCCGTAGCCGCCTGTGAAGGCCATCTCAGCCGCAGAGACAGCTAAACCGCCTTCTGAAAGATCGTGGCAGGCGCTTACAAGACCGAGATCCATGGCTTTGATGAGGGCTTTGAAGGCTTTCCTAGATTTTT
>CAZAPQ010000098.1:0-11381 GCA_964487415.1 uncultured Candidatus Bathyarchaeia archaeon
CTGGGGCCCTTAACAAGGGTAGCCTAAGCTTTAAACGCATGGTAGTGTCAGCACTTGTTGGCGGAATTATTGGCGGCTTCTTCCTACTATACACGCAATTGATCTCCCCCTTCGGTATGGTCACTGATGTGGGATATAGCACCTTCATTACAATCCTTCCAAGGATTATCTATGGAATCGTAATCCCAATAATTGCAAAGGTCTTCAGCTGGTATGGTTTAATACTTAGGCGATCAAGTTAGCTCCCCCAATTTTCTTTTGATTTTTACCTCTAGCATGTTAAACCTTTTTAATAGACTCTAGTCTGTATAGTGTTGATTTATGTTTCAGGTTTCAGTTTCATCATTAAAATGTATAGTCCAGGAAATATGAATGAAAAGCACCAGAAGTCCGGATTATGGAAGGGTGATGATAGTTCCATCCATGTTGTTGGCTCAGCATGGTATCCCCCGATTGAGTAGAATATTATAAGTTCTATTAGAAAGTAGCAGCCTAGCGCGAACATAACTGCTCCCAAATTTTTCGGTTTTATTTCATGCATTTTGCCCTTTATTGTTGGCAGTAATGTTTTCAAACCTGCCAGGGACAATGCTAATAGTCCGAAAACCGTTAGGGCAAAGCTCAACATGTTGTATGGCCTATATAGTATTTCTATTCCTGGCTGTGCTCTTTCAGGCCAGTATACCAGCGTTGCAAACCATGCGATGGAATAATTTAGCCAAAACATCACGAAAAGGTAAGATAGAGCAGTTATTGAGGCCCATTTGGAAACGTCCTGAGCTTGTCCATGTGCGATCTTCGCTCTTAGCTTGAACAGGGAGGGCGCAATAATGATAACCATTGCAAGGCACGATACCCCTGCAATCATGAATGTGATGATCCATGGCGGTGAAGGTTCAAAATACCACAACTTCTGAGCGGTTGCGATTGGGTAGGCAAAGCCCAGATACACCGTCGGGATATACGTTAAATAATATAGGCCCTCGAAAAGTATTGCTGCCTCGGCTTTACCCTTAATCTTTGTCAATACTGCTTCTCCACCTCTGAAGAATGCTAATGCTGCGTAAAGAGCAAAAATGGATGCTATCCACCTGAATACTATTCCAACAGAGCCGCCTAACTCGCTTAGATAAAAAGCGATGAGCCACCATGTCTCTTTGATAAGCCTCTGATACATGGCTAAGTCCTCACCCATATGTAAACTCCAGCGGCTTGTCACCCAAATCCAATAGCATTGAACCCCGAAGTAGGCGAGCACAACAAACAGCACCGCAAGCCTAAAAGATCTCTTGTCAAGTAAGCTGGCCTGCATATTTACTCATCCTAAATCTCATACTAGGTCAGTATTTATCGTAGATAAAACTTATGTTTAGCTGTTTAGCCAGTATAAATAGCTGGCTTCTTAAGCCTTTTAAAGCAATAAGCCACTTTATAGTGGGAATATCACTGGTCAGCTAATTTGAAGGTGACTTTAATAATGGAAAAAACCGATAAGGCAAACCTGTTGGGCAGTTTTTCCTTCAGAGTATCAATCTTCTTCGTTATTCTATCATATTTCGCCCTTGGAACCTATTGGCTTTATGTCACATGCCGATATACGCCTTCTTTGATACTGAATTTTTCTTATTACCGGGAAATGCTTAAGGAGACATGGTGGCTTGTTACATACTACTCCAGCGATCTTGGCCTTTCAATAGGCATAATTATACGATGGTTAGCAAGTGTTCTGGCACTGTATACGGCTTTCCGTTTTTTGAGGGGTGGAGAAAACTCTTTTAGCAAAATTAGGCGTAAGGTCGGCATCGCAGTACTCTTGGAGGGCATTTATATCCTTACCTACGGGCCATCAGCTTTTTTGGGATTCATTTATCCAATTGCTATGGCTCATAACTTATGGTACTTTGAGCCTAATCCACCATGGGTTATAGTCCTTCTAGTTAATGGCTTAGCATGTCTGGCCATGGTTGTGGTTATAGCACCACCATTATTAAAGTTAGGGTTAGGCATTCTACGTGGTAGTTTGCGCAGAGATGAAATAATAAAGTGGAGCTGCATAACTTGTGTCGCGTACATTTTTGCAATGTTCTGGTGGAATTACACAATGGCATGGTTTGCAACGCTGGTATACTGGCCTGAAAGAGCACAGCCAGGAATAGAAATACTGGGCAGTCCAATAGCTTCGGCAAGTTTTTTTGCTACCGTACTTGGTCTCTTATTCATAGCCTTATACGCGCTGATGGCTGTAATGCCGGCCATCAAAGGTCATCCTGAAAGAATTAGCTATAACAAGCTGGGCTATATAATGCTGGTTTTCAGTGCATACTTCATATTTATGCTAGTGTTATACTTCGCCGCGGGTGGTTACTACGCGCAGCCGACAACATGGATGGAAATAATAGGTCCACACAATCCTGATCTCTGGTGTATGGCACTCATTCTACCTGGAATAAAAACCTTAATGTATGCTAGGAAGGGTAAGCCCTCCTAAATGGTTAATTCTATTGCTTCACGGTAAACTTGAAGCATTTTTTTAGCACAGAGATCCCAAGTGAAATTCTCACATACAAATCTTCTACCGTTTATTCCCATTCTTTCCCTTAGGCTCTTGTCTGATAGTAGCTTTAGGATGGCCTCAGCCAATTTCCATGCGTCTGGATCTACGAGAAGCCCTGTTTCCCTGTTGAGAACAATTTCTGAAACTCCTCCGACATTACAGGCGACTACAGGTTTTGCCACCGCTTGGGCCTCCAGCAACGTAATTCCTTGTCCCTCTTGAAGTGACGGCAGAACCACAATGTCGCTGCAATTGTAAATCTTTGGGAGATCTGCATCGCTAACGTCGCCTAGAAAGACAAAATTCCCTGCAACATTTATTGACCTAGCGTAGCGAATTAAACCTCCTTTTAATGGTCCATCTCCTGCTATTACAAATTTAACGTTTCTATTTTCATTTATGATGTATCTTGCAGCCTCTATCAAAAGATACAGCCCTTTTCTTGGCACTAAATTACCTACAAAAAGTACGCATTGTCCACCATTAACTCCGGTTTTCCGCTTGATATGTTCGGGAACTTCTAAAGGCTTAAATAATTGAACATCAACACCGTTAGGCACCACCCTTATCTTTTCAGCTTCAACGCCGTATAGCTGGACAATCTTTTTACGGGAATATTGGCTGACAGTTACAAGCAATGTGGCTTCTCTAGCGGATTCCATCTCTATTTTTGACAGGTAACGCAGGAAAAAACGTGAAAGCCTAACCCTTGGGGTTGAAAAGCCTATTCTGAAGGATTTGAGATATTCATCAGCGAGAACACCGTGGATCGTTTCTATGAAGGGCTTATTCTTTCTATGCTTTTTAAGGGCGCGCAAAAATCCGTAACCGCTGACCGTATGCGCCTCATAAACATCTGCTTTTATCATGTTAAAATTCCTTGCAATTGAATTATTAAAAAACCAGTTATCTACTAAGAAATTTTTGTTGGTGGAAAAGCAGGGAACCATAACTACTCCATTCACGACGGTTAATTTTTTGAAACCAGCCTTTGTGCCACTATAGGCAAATGTTGCAATATTGTCCCTCAATCTTCGGCTTACTTCGATTATGCGGCGTTCCACACCTCCACGATAAAGATGAGGTGGCTGCGTATTGAATACGGCAACTCTCAACTTTTTTGAGCTCATGAACCCATACCTTTCAACATTCTGCCTGAAGTATGCCGCTTTTCCCACGACTTGGCAACTATGGCTCTCATATTATCCCCTTAAATTAATTTTCCATAACATAATTAGAATATCTTTGCTAAAAGTTTACGAACAAATCCCACAATTTTTGGGTTATCAATTTTTATAGCTTCATACTCGCATGATACATAGCATTCCAGACATTTTGTGCAGCCAAAAAGCGATCCATGACCCGTCAGGTTAATGTTTGCAGGGCATACTTGTTCACACTTTTTGTCATCCATTAAGCGGCAGACACCGCAATAATCAGCTTGGTAATCTTTGCACTTATCAGGGCATATATACATGACACACTTGCTCTCATCAACTCTTGGCTTTAAAAATGGGCTTAAGACACCCACTGCATTGAGGAGCGTTCCCACTGGGCACAAGTGTTTGCACCAGTATCGTCTTTCCCTCAAACTCAGAGTTATAGTGATAATGGGCATTGTGAAAGTTTCAATCCAGAGAATAAGCTCTTTTCCCCCGATATGGAGTGCCGTTTTGATGCTTTTGAGGTGGATCATTCCTCTGGAAATGATGCCTATGGGGCAAATCGCACAGAAAACAGGAAATCTTGCAAAAACTGTTGCAACAAGGGCTGTTATGGCTATACCCTTCGCTGGTAAATCTTTATCGCTTGTCAGAGTTCCATATAATGGGCATGGCAAACACTTTAAGATTTTTCTCTGCTGGGTTTTCACATTTTTCCTTAAGTTTTTTCGTCTCTTCTCTCTTGAATTTTCGATTTTTGGGAAAGATTTGCCTACAAGCATATCAAAACTGTCTATTACTGCGCCTATGGGGCAAGCCCAACTGCAGAAAAAGTTCCCGAAAAGCGCTATTGGAATCATAAATAACAAAACTGCCGCAACTGTTGGAACGAAAAGATGGCTTTCGACGAATCCTGTTAGTAGGACTTGTAAACCTCCAAATGGTTCAAGGATCCAAAACCCAATATCCACGTTGCCATAACCGCTAAGCCATATGCTGTCCGGAGACTGGGTTATGGGTACCCTTGAAATGAGTTGTGTAGAGGAAAAACTTCTAACCTCCACGGTTTGCCCTTTAAGGATTAAAGTTAAAGGCACTGTGAAAATGAAGAGGAAAAATGCCTTAATAGACCATCTGCAATACCTTATTACCTTCTTATTAACCTTGAATCTCATCTCTTGGACGCTTCATTGTTCATGTATGCTAAACGTTGCTTCTACATTCATATATTGCAGAGAACCCTTAAATATTTCATTACACAAGCGATGTTAAAAATGCGATTACGCATCTTGCAGGCGCTTTCAGATGATGATTCTACTGATAAATCCGGGAATACCGCCTGATTCACCTTGGGGTCTTTCAAAACTCCTACCCCCATTGGGTCTGGCGTATGTTGCCGCCTCTCTCGAGAACGCCGGCTTCAAAGTTAGAGTCTACGACAACTACCTGCATAAAAAGCCAGCCACCTACATGGGCAACTTAGTGCGAGAGTTTAAACCCGATATTGTGGGGATAGGCTGCAACTCAGTCAACTATCGCCTTTGCATAGGGATGGCCAAAGCTGTTAAGGAGGCGAATCCCGACTGCAAGGTTATCGTCGGAGGGCCCCATCCCACCTATTCTCCTGAGAGTATGCTAAAGTATCATGAAATAGACTATGCTATCGTAGGTGAGGGAGAACGGGCTACGGTTGAGTTGATAAAATGCATCGAGGAGGGTGAGGATCTACGGGAAATATCTAAAATTCCAGGTGTTGCCTGTAGGATTGATGGAAAAGTATGGGAAAATCCACCAAAACTTATTGAAGATTTAGATGAAATTCCTTTCCCTGCAAGACATCTTTTATCAATGGAACTGTACGACAGAAAGATTGAATACTTGGATGTTGAGCCGGCGGATGTTATGAATGTAGTGAGAGGGTGTCCTTTTGACTGCGATTTTTGTGAGACAAAGAAAATTTGGGGATACGCTTGCCGGACCTTCAGCCCATATAGGATTGTCGAAGAGATCAAACATTTAATCGATAATTATGGCTCTAAGGGTGTGTATTTTATAGGCGACAATTTTACAGTCTATAAAGAGAGAACGCTAGAGTTTTGTGAGTTGTTAAAAAAGAATAAAATTGACATAGAGTGGGCATGCGACACTAGGGTAGACTTAGTTTCGAGGGAACTCCTCTATAAAATGAAAGAAGCGGGATGTAAAACCATATGGTTCGGCATTGAATCAGGTTCTCCCAAAATATTAAAGGAAATAAATCGAGGATTCACTGTTGAACAGGCAATTAACGCTGTTAAGCTGTGCAAAAAGGTTGGAATAAGAACCGCTTGCTCTTTTATGATCGGCATGCCCAGCGAAACCATTGGGGATATGATGGCTTCCTTTAAGTTGGCTAAAAAATTGAATCCAGACTGGTGCCAGTTTAACATATACGTGGCGTGTCCTGGAAGCAAAATGTACGAGGAGGTTCTCCAAAAGGGTCTTTATGATCGTAAGGAGGATTTCCTGCTCTACGTTAAGACAGAGAACTTTAATTATGAATCACTTCTAAAGATCCATAAAATGTTTATGGACGGGCTTGGGCGGACGCCTAAGCGATTGCTCCGCGCATTCGTGAGGAAGCTTTTAAAAACTTTAAAGCCTGTTAAGCCTTAGTCATAGGCGAGTAACATGCCAACCAAGGCGGATAAGCGAAAAAAGAAGAGCTTGAAGGAAAGGCTGCGTGAAAGACAGGTAAAATATCAAAAGGCTCTAGAAGCGCATAGGATCAGACTAGAGAAAGAAATCAAGAGGCGATCTAAAAGATGGACGAGGGGAAAAGCACTTTTGGCGCTGAGCGCGGCGATCCTGGTACTTTTAGGTATATATCTTGCCCTCTATTATACGCCACCGTCGACGCAACCTCAGCAAGAAACGTCGCAGTCACAGCCGCAGCAGCAACCATTATCAGCTAACGTTATTTACATATGGCCTGATGGAAGGGTGGAACCTGAATCCGCCCCGATTGTAAATATGAACGCCAATTATTACATCTTTACCGATGATGTTCAACTTCCAATAATAGTCCTTAAAGATAATATTGTGATTGATGGTGCAAATCATACTCTTAAAGGTTCTAGAGAGACAGGATCTAAGGGACTAGATCTTACAGGGAGAAAGAACGTAACAATTATGAACTTGAAAATACAAGGCTTCGACTATGGAATATACCTAAATATGGCTTCAGGCAACACTCTTCTCCAAAATGAGCTGACGGATAATTATTGTGGCATTTGGATCATAGTTTCCTCGGGCAATAATGTCACCTCAAACAAAATCGTAAAAAACGAATTTTACGCAATATCCTTTAGAAACTCGACTGGAAACGTTATATCCAAAAATGAGATCAGAGCGCATAACAATTATACCTTATATTTTGGATACTCCGCTGGCAACATTATTCATTCAAACAACATAACCGACAATAGATTAGGGGTTTTTCTGTATTCATCATCAAACAACACAATGTTACACAATGTTATAACTAAAAATTATGAGGGAGTTCATCTTTTCAATTCTAAACAGAACCTCATAAAAATGAACAAATTGTTAAATAATACCCTTGGCTTAGTGCTTAGCGCATCATCGCTTGATAACATAATTTATGGCAATAATTTCATAAAAAATGCTGTGCATGCAGAAGCTGAGAATGCTACAAATATTTGGGATAATGGATATTCTGAAGGCGGAAACTATTGGGACGATTATAAGGACAAGTATCCTGATGCGCAGGAGCTGGACGGTTCAGGCATATGGAATTCGCCGTACATAATAAACGAGAACAATCAAGATAGATATCCAAAAGTTAACCCAATTTCAATTCCTTACCCCTAAAATTTTTGGATTTATGCCATGTTGGTGAGGTCATTTATATTATGCCATAATATGGCGGTGCTCAAAAATCCTGGATGCTTCTCCGTTTCTCGAAGGGCAAAAATTCAAATATTCATGAATAATAACTTCTTACTACGCTGTTAATTTGAAGTTGATTGTTCATGGGCTGGAAGATAATTATATTTGTCGCGGTTTTTGCTTCGATTATTTTGATTTCCGCTTTTATGGTCTTTTATGATATTTTTAACTTTTGCGATTCGGATCCTAAGATCTATGTGGGAGTGGAGTTCCTTTATAATGGTGACATCAATGTTTGCAAAGAGCTTGTGAATAAGGTTAGGGGTTACACAAACCTTGTGGTTGTGGGTCTTTCTAAAGATATGGAAATACTATCCAACGTTGCTTTACTAGATCAAGTTTGCGATTATTTGCATAATTCAGGTTTCCACTTTATTGTTCAGTTGACTGCCGTTGTAAAGTTTTCCTATAATATAACTGATTGGGTTGTTTCGGCCATGGATAAGTACGGCGATAGTTTTCTTGGTGTGTATTATTTTGACGAGCCAGGTGGAAGGCAGCTTGATGATGAATCGTCACGTTTTGTCCGTGAAGCCCAAAGTTGGGAAGAAGCCTCTTCAAAGTATGTTTACTTGTTATATGTGCATATTGAGCCCTATTTGAGGACTGGGGTTAAGCTGTTTACAGCCGATTATGGACTTTACTGGTTCGATTACCAAGCAAGTTATAATGTGCTCTTGACGGAGTTCGGGTGGAATCACAGTAGGGAGATGCATGTGGCCCTTTGCCGAGGGGCCGCTGAAGCCCATGGATGCGATTGGGGCGTCATAATAACATGGACTTATATGCATCCTCCTTATTTAGAATCGGCTGAGGAGCTTTATAGCGACCTTGTCCTAGCATACCATTCTGGCGCCAAATACGTTGTAATATTTGAATATGACATAATGACCGCGCAGCACTTTGATGTCCTTAGGAGCTTCTGGAATTACATTAAAAGCCAACCTAGAAGACATGGTATATGCAAGGGTGAAGTGGCCTATGTTCTGCCCAAGGACTATGGTTTTGGTTTCAGAAAAGCCGATGACACGATATGGGGTTTGTGGTATGAAAGCCCAGACAATAAAATCTGGAAGGATGTTATAAGCCTAATAGGAAAATATGGTTGCAGACTTGACATAATCTATGAGGATTCCAATTATATAGATAGGGCAAAGGAAAAGTATGCGCAAGTTGTGTTTTGGAGTGCTGGAATGACTTAATGGTTAGCAAAGTGTTAAAAAGGTGAGCATTCATTTATAAAGCGTGGGAATTACGAGATGAAGCTGGCAAAGTTTGCTATCCCATTATGTCTTCTATCTGTTATTTTGACGGCTAACGTTGTTGTAGCTCAGAATATTTCCCCCGGGGTTCAAGCTGGCGACTCATTCATTTATAGATTTTATACGCTTTGGATATCAAGCAGCCCAGAAAGTCAAGCTCCAACGGATCTGGTCAGTTTGAATGAGACAAATTTGATCCGTGTTGTTATAGATGAGGTGTGCGGTGTTGTGGTTGTAATGAATGTTACTAGGTGTTTGAGAAACGGGACAGAATTGTTCTCACAGATTTTTGTGAACATTCTGAATGGAGCTGGCGAGGGATTTGGGCTTGTTATCGCCCCCAATCTTACAGAAAACAGCTTTGCATATCACATGGGCTTCGACATTGGAAATGCCTTTCTGATCAAGGAAAGCATGGTTAAGGCCTACCCATTCGGCGAAAGGGAGGTTCTGCATGCCAAAATAAACCAGACAGGCTCATCAACATATGCCAGAATAACCCACGACATATACTTTGATAGGAAAACTGGTGCTATGCTTGAATGGCGCATAGAACAAACACCATATACGGATCCTACGGCAAAGGCCATGTTAGTTTGGGAAATTATGGAGTTCCATGTGAAGGCTAAAGAAGAAGAATTATCGTTGACTCCGCAGGAGCCCCAACAATCATATCAGGGACTTATAACCCTGGCGCTAATATTGGTGATAGTTATAGTTACCGTTTTGCTCATATATCTACGGAAACATAAGCGGCTGAAGATTCCTAAACCTAGATAGTGTTTCCAAGAACCTTGTCATAAATTTTATAAATTACATAACCCCCCACTTCACATTGGAGGAATTTAAATGATTTTTCCAAGAAAAGTTGTGACTTTTGCTGTTGTTCTTGCATTGGCTTCAGTAGTTCTTGTGGCTTGGGCAGCTCCGGTAATGGCTAGGGATATACCTACATATGCTTTCCTATCGGTTGTTCCTAACCCCGTAGGCGTTAATCAGCAAGTATGGGTTACCATGTGGCTTAGCGAACCACCGCCAACTGCTTTTGGTCCTGCAGGTGATAGATGGGCAGGCTTTATGGTAACTATTGAGAAGCCTGATGGCACCAGTGAGAAAAAGGGCCCATACTCCTCCGATGCTGTGGGTGCAGCATACTTTATTTACGTACCAGACCAAGTTGGAACATACTACTTCCAGTTTAGCTTTCCAGGTCAGAACATAGCTGGCAATTACTACATGCCAAGCACAAGTCCTAAAGTTTCCCTTACAGTCCAGGCTGAGCCGATACCTCCATGGCCTGAGGCTGAACTGCCGAAGAGCTACTGGGAGCGGCCCATATACGCTGAAAACAGGGAATGGTGCTCCATAAGTGGCAACTGGCTTATGCCTTGGTATAACGGCACTTTCATGTTTGGAGGCTTCAATCCATACACGACCGCGCCGAACACTGCCCATATTGTCTGGAAGAAGCCGATAATGTTCGGAGGCTTGGTTGGTGGAGAATTCGGCTGGGAAACATATTACACGGGCCTATCCTATGAGTGGCGTTTCCAGCCAATAATCCTGCAGGGCAGGCTATACTTCAACATGCCTGTAAGCTCATCTTTCAGCAAAGGTGTGGTATGCTTAGATCTGCGTACAGGTGAGCAAATATGGTACAGGACGGATATGAGCAGCATTAGCCTTGCGCAGGTCTATGTGTATCACTCTCCAAACCAGCATGGCGCCATACCATACCTGTGGAGTATAAGTGGCACAACATGGAAAATGTATGATGCTTTCACCGGGGAATGGATATGCGACATTATAGGTGCGCCTCAAGCTGGGTTCTTCGCCACAACAACTTCAAAGACTGTTTACGGCAAAAATGGGGAACTTATAGTCTACATGCTTGACGGTGTAAAAAACTGGCTGCTTATGTGGAACTCGAGCAAATGCATAATGTCAGCGGTGCCCGCCTTCGGGCCTATGGCATGGATGTGGCGTCCACCTCAGGGCGGAACAATCCAATGGAAAAATGGTATAGAGTGGAACGTAACCTTCCAAGGTGTACCTGGGCAAAGGTTATCCCTGAATAAAGTGGGCTCGGGGGTTCTGCTGGCCTATACCGAAAGCTTTAGCGGTGCAGATAACGTAACCTACGTTGCCTTTGACATGAAAACTGGGAAGGAAATCTGGCGGAGGACCTATCCAATAACCCCTGGCTCTAACGAGGGATATTTTGGATCATCAAATACGCCTTTGATGTACGGGGTGTTCGAGCGTTTCAAAAAGTGTACGATGCAGTTTATAGGCATAGATGCATACACAGGCGAGGAGATATGGGTTACAGAGCCTTTCACAAACGCCTGGGGCATGTATGACGAAACAGGCGCAGCTGCGTATGGGATATTCTATACGATGGCGTATGATGGGATGATTCATGCATATGACATCAAAACGGGCAAGCAT
>CAZAPQ010000099.1:0-5806 GCA_964487415.1 uncultured Candidatus Bathyarchaeia archaeon
AGGAAGTATGCGACACAGTCGTCCTGATAGATAACAATAAACTCGTCAAACTGGCCGGCTCCCTCCCTTTTAAAGAAGCCCTGGGCGTAGCCAATACAACAATTGGAAAATTCATCAAAGGCGTAACAGAAACCATAACCACAGCCAGTCTAATCAACATAGACTTTGCTGACCTACGCGCCATAATGACAGGTGCAGGCCTAGCCTCTCTAGGGGTAGGCGAAGGAAGAGACGAGGGCAAAGTGGAACAGGCTGTTGAAAGAGCACTGAACGGGCGTCTACTAGACGTGGAAGATGTGACAAAAGCCCGGGGCCTCTTGCTGCACGTTGCAGGCGGAGAAGACTTGACCCTAAACGAAGTCCACCAAGCGGAGAACTTGTAAGGCGTTCAATACCGCCAAAGGCCAAAATCGTATGGGGCGCAAGGATAGACAAGGATCTGGCGGGAACAGCCACTGTCATGGCTGTCCTAACAGGCGTAGAAAGTGCATTCCTAAAGAAAAAGGAAAAACGCTTCAAACTTTTCTAAACCAACCTTTCCCACTTTCTTTTCAAGCCCATGTTCCCCCTTCTTAGATAAAATAATTAATCAAGCATTCCACATTACATGAAATTATCGCTCATAGCCCGAAACCTATAAATGCAAATCGCTCATTTTAAGCCCGTAAAAGGGCAACAGCAATGATAGTGCAAATGTTCATGGTTGGAAGGCTTCTCACAAACTGCTTCATCGTGTCATGTATAAAATCAGGGGAAGCCATTATAATAGATCCGGGCTACGATACCAGGCAGGAATTACAGCAGATAATCCAATATATGAATGAGAACAAACTAAAACCAAAGTGCATCATAAACACTCACGGACACCCAGACCACATATGTGGAAACGGCCCACTTAAAGAAAAATTCCAGATACCAATTATGATCCACGAGAAAGATGCAAAAATGCTTGAAGAACCTGGAAGAATATTCGCGAGAGCCTACGGATTTAACATTAACACACCCCCAGCAGACGAATTTCTCAATGAGGGAGATTTAATAAGATTTGGAGGCGAAACCCTTAAAGTCATTCATACCCCAGGCCACACTCCTGGAAGCATCTGCCTATTAAGCAAGAATGAAATTTTCACCGGAGACACCCTATTCGCAGGTTCGATAGGCAGAACAGACCTTCCTGAAGGCTCAGATGAGGATATGCAGAAATCCCTTAAAAGGCTACTGGATCTACCCGAACATTTAACGGTTTACCCCGGGCACGGTCCAACCTCAACGCTGAAGGAGGAGAAATTGACAAATCCCTTTTTGCAATTGTTCTGAAGGCATAAGCTTTTAATATTGAGGGAGCAGCAGAAACTGGAATAGTGTTTCACACGTCGCAATATTTAATAATCAGATTCCGAACAATAAATCTCAGCATCCAAGGGAGAAATATGCCTAAACTAAAATTACGCATAGGTAAACCAAAAAAGGCTCCAATACCTCCACCTCCGCCACAGCCAATACCAAAAGACTTCAAGGTTGTTGAAAGATACCCATTATATGAACCCTTCGCCCATGTTGCAATAGTTCAAAATCCAAAAACAGGAGAATACAAATACATACTTGATGAACTTCAACTTGATCAGGTTGAAAGGGGCATTTACAATCGCATCCTCGAAATTCTCCTAGCCGAAATCGAGGCTCCCAAAGAGGAAATCCCGGACCCAAGAAAGTTCTTTGCAGAGCGGGCAAGAAGAATAGTGAATAAATATAGAATAAGCCTAGGCTGGCTTCCTGATGTTTCATGGTACAAGATTCTCTATCACGCTGAAAGGGATCTTGTAGGCTTCGGAAAGATAGACCCACTAATGAGGGACCCCAACATAGAGGACATTTCATGCGACGGCGTTAAAAAGCCCGTTTTCGTATGGCACCGAGCCTACGAAAGCATAGAAACAAACATACAATTCGAAACAGATGAAGAGCTTGATAACATGGTTGTCAAGCTAGTTCACATGTCTGGAAAACATGTAAGTTCAGCCTTTCCAATAGTTGATGCCTCCCTGCCCGGAAAGCATAGGCTTGCAGTCTGCTATAGGCGTGAGGTTACACCCTTCGGCACCGCCTTTACTATAAGAAAATTCAGGGAAGACCCCTACTCAATAATCGACCTTATAAAAATGGGCACATTCTCAGAGGAGATGGCTGCCTATTTCTGGATATGCCTTGAAAACAGAGCCTCAGTAATGGTTCTAGGCGGAACAGCAGCTGGAAAAACCACAGCCCTAAACGCCCTCACATGTCTCATTAAACCGGGAAGCAAGGTGATAACCATCGAAGAGACAGCTGAAATTAATATACCCCACCAGAACTGGGTCTCCCTCATATCACGACAAAGCTACGGCCTTGGCGGAAGCAATGTTGGAGAGGTAACCCTCTTCGACCTTGTGAAAGCTTCTATGAGACACCGTCCAGACATACTCATCGTAGGCGAGGTTAGAGGACAGGAGGCCTACGTGCTCTTTCAGGCCTTGGCAACAGGCCACGGTGGCATGTGCACAATGCATGCGGAAAACCTGGACTCGGCAATAAAGCGTTTAACACAAAAACCCATGGACATAGCGCCAGCCTACATCCCCTTAATGAACATCATCCTATGCGTTAGAAGGGTACACCTCAGAAGAGCCGAGGGGAGAAAAACCTGCAGGCGAGTAATTGACGTTAATGAAATAGCCGACTATGGCGACTATAGGGAAACTTTCAAATGGGATCCAGCGAAGGACGAGCATGTTTCCTATTTTGACAGGAGCGTCTTGATCCCAGACATTGCCGAGCGCCAAGGAATAGACGTGGATGCTCTGCTAAGAGAAATGGAGAGGCGAAAAGAAATCCTATGCTGGATGCGGGAGCGCAATATAAGAAGCTATAGGGACGTAGCCGCCATAGTCGCAGAGTACTATGCAAGGCCGGAGCAGGTATATGAGAAGGTTGTTGAGGGTAGGGAGAAAATAGTGGAGGAGGCTGGCGCAGTTGCCATTTCTGGAAGCTCTTGAGGCTTGGTCCTTCCGCATCTTCGGGAGGGTAGCCCCCTCCTTCCTAAAACATGTGGTTTCCTTCAAGGACTATTTGGAAAAAGCCAAAATCAAAATTTACCCTGAAACATATGTTTCCCTAATGTTCTTTTCTGCATTCCTCACAATCCCAGTTAGCGTTACCTCCGTAATACTCCTCTATTATTACGCTTTTATACCCCTCATATTTCTGGTCCCCTTCCCAGCATACGTCATGATGGGCTTCATGCTAGTTCCCCTTTCAAAGGCCAGCGATAGAGCTGGCAACCTCGAAAAGGAGCTGCCGTTTGCGGCGTCATACATCAGCGTGATGGCCTCTGGAGGAATATCCCCCTACACAAGTTTTAAGCGGCTGGCGGAAGTTGAGCTGATGCCCTCCATAAGTAGCGAGGCTAGGGAAATAGTGAAGGATGTGGAAATTTTCGGAATAGATCCACTAACTGCCATTGAAAACGCTGCTAAAAAGAACCCCTTAGAGGTTTTCAGGGACTTTTTGGCCGGATATGCTTCAACAGTTATAGTTGGCGGCGACATAGTTCACTTCCTTGAAAGAAAAGCCGAGGACATTTTCAAGGCAAGAGCCATGCGGGTTAAGGCTGCAGCTGAAAGGCTTGGCATGCTTATGGAAACCTTCATAATAATCATGGTTCTGATGTCCCTCTGCTTCTACATACTCTTCAGCGTAGAATCCCTCTACAGCACCGGCATATCCATGGGCTCAGGCATAATCCTCTACACATTCGTCTTCACGCCTATGCTATCCTTCATGTTCATATATCTAGCCCATAGCATGCAGCCAAAATCCCCCGTCACAGAAAACAGGCCCTACAAGGCCCTTGGAATTTGCGGCATCTTCGGCGCTCTAACACTGCTCCTACTAACAAACTTCTTCGGATACATGGAAGTACCCCTCTTTAGCCAACTACAGGAGCTTATCGACCTGCCGTCAGCAATAGCTATAGCCTTGTTCATAACAACCGCACCAGCAGCCGTAGTCCACCAGAGGGTAAGCAGCAAGAAGGCAAGCATGGAACATGGAATCAACAGTTTCCTGAGGGATCTAACTGAGGTGAGAAAGACAGGGTTGTCCCCTGAGAAATGTATAGAAAGCCTCGCTGAAAGAGACTACGGCGAATTCAGCAAAGAACTGCGGAGAATAAGTTCCGAAATTTCATGGGGCGCCCCCCTCAGAAAGGTCATTATGGACTTTATCAAGAGGACTAAAAGCTGGATGGCCCAGCTTATAATGTTCCTTCTTATTGAAACAATAGATGTTGGCGGCGGAACAATAGCCATGATGGAATCCGTCACCAGATTCAACAATCTAACTCAGGAAGTTGAAAAAGAGAAGAAGATGGCTGTCCGTCCATACATGATGATGCCATACTTTGCAGCCCTACTGCTGGTTGCAACAACTGTGATGATGATTGGGTTCACGTCCGGAACCTTGGGAGTTACAGGCGTCGCGGGTATAAGCGGAGAAGCAGCCCAGACAAAGGATATTGGTCCAATGATAACCATTTTTGTCACATCCGCCATCTTTCACAGCTACCTTATAGGAATAGTTGCTGGCAAAATAAGCGAGGAATCAGTTTCAGCTGGATTCAAACATGCTGCAATACTGGTGATAGTCGCAGCCCTAGCTGCCAAGCTTGTCCCCATGTTCATTAAATTCGGATAACCTGAAGGGGGTAAAAAGTTGAAGCTTAAACCTGAAATGCTGACAGAATTCAGACGTAATCAGAAAGCCGCAAGTCCAATAGTTTCCACGGTAATCCTAACAGGCGCTGTCGTGGTTCTTCTAATTGGGGTAATCATTTATGCCAACAACTTTCTAGAGCAGAGGATGACCGAATTCGAGTTTAACACTGTTAAGCAGTTCATGCAGACAGCGGCGCTTCAAATGGACGATGTGGCGTGGATCCCTGGAAGGATTCAAACAATACGCTATGCCAGCAGAACCGGAAACATGGTATTCCTCAATGATACGCTTGAATATTCAATATACGTGGGCGGCCAGCTTGTCTGTAATTATTCCACTGGCATTTTAATGTTTAATGTTCCTGTAAGCAAATACTCTATACAGAACAATTACTATGAACTTGTCTTTCCCACATCGAGGGAGCCCTCATTCCTATACAACAGCTCATCAGACCCCATAGGTAACGTTTTCGTGATTGAAAAAATGCCTATGCCAGATGGAAACTACATACGGGTTGTGCTTGTTCCATGCATAAGAATTCAGAACTCCACAGTTGGAAACCAGAACCATGTTCGAATTTTCCTTCCATTGCTAAAATCAGGCGAGAACCCTCGACGCTCGCAATCGGTTACGCTTTCCGGAAGATCCGTTTTAGTCAATGTCTCAAATAACACTAGAACCGACAATCCAGCCGACTACTATGTCACAGTTGCTTTTAAAGTGGCAGGTTTCGACAACTCCTTCTTCAACTTCCGAAGTACCGCCGAGCTTATCCCCAACGTTACACAGGGAAGCATTGTTGAGGTTTATGTTGGAGAGGTGGTTGTCTCCATAGGTCTGCACGGCTAGAGGGTTCATCATGGCCCACGTTGCCATAGAAAATGTCATCATGCTCCCGCTTCTAGTACTCCAAGTCATATTATTCCCAATGGTTGCAAGCTGGCTTATGAACATCTGGGTTGACTCGAGGAGAACCCTAGCCCTAGAAGAGGTTGCAAACAATATTGGAAGCACGATACAGCAGATGTACTTCACCCTTGACCATGCCACCATA
>CAZAPQ010000100.1:0-2553 GCA_964487415.1 uncultured Candidatus Bathyarchaeia archaeon
GCATCCGACACTAATATGGCATTAAAAAACCTATTTATTTTAAGCATCCTAAGCGCCGCATAGATAAGAGGCGCATAAGTGAAGTTTGAAACCAAACCAAGCTTATAGTCCCCTGAAAGATTGGTAAGCACCTTCTTGGCACATCTTCTAATGCGAAAGGAATATAGGTAATCATGAAAGAAAACATTCACGGCCACTTTAACCCTCGGATCATCCTGAGCCACCTCAAACCCTAGACGCTTTAATGCATCTGAAACCCAGACAGCATTAGTAACCTCAACAAAATCTTGATAACGGATAGCCCTATACTTTTCATGGGCCCAGTTGTAGGCCTCCATAAAACGGTTAAAATCCACCCTAAATCCACAACTATAAAGGGCATTATACATCTTCAATTTTGAAGCCTCAAGACTGTAGCTCTTGCTTATGCTGGCCAAAGTTCCGATGAAATCAAAGATCACAGCCCTAACTGGAATAGCCAACACCCATCTGCCTTTAACCAAGTTATCCTATGCAATGCTAAAAACCCCACTAATAAAATTTTAGGCAAAACACGCATAGCAAATCATGTGTCCACATTAATTAGCAAAGATTTAGGCGACTAAGCACATCGTTCAGGCTTCTCGCGAAGGCTGTTTCCAGAAGGGCGTCCACGCGGCCTATAGCCTCCTCAACCATAGGATCAAAGGGAACCCCGCCCAAATAGGGAAGCCCTATAGCTTCCACCCTCCGCTTTACAGAATCATCTTCACGCATCTTCATGTTCTCCAAGATGCCTAACACTGGAACATTCAGCCCACGCAAAAGCTCAGCCAGCTTCCTTACAGTCTCGAAAGCCAATAGCGAAGATGTCGTCACAATCAAAAACTCAGCCCTCTCAACAAGCCTAAGCATGTCAAGAACCGCATCACTTATCCCTGGAGGCATGTCTAAAACGAGAAAATCTGTGACATCCCAACGGGTTACAGCAAAAAGCTCTATTAAGGCGTTCGAGAAGTCGGCGCCCCGAAGGGGAAGCGCCCTATCCCCAGAATAGGCAACTATAGACATATATTTTAAACCATGAACAAAAGCTGGAACCAAGCCGCGATCCTCTACAGGCTGAACCCTATTAACCCCAAGAATCAAATGCGTGGACGGGCTTGTAAAATCCAAATCGAAAAGCCCGACACTAAAACTCCTCCTTGCAAGCAACAATGCAACAGTGGAAGCTACAAGACTTTTTCCAACTCCACCTTTCCCGCTTGAAACTGCAACAATACGCCTGACAGGCCTGAGCCTTTCATTTATTATGCTAGCCCTTGGATCTAGCATACTACTTGACACCTATTATGCTTTCAAGCCAGACGCCGCGACCCTCAACAACCTCAAAGTCAGGGCTCCCACATTTCGGACACTCTATATATGCATGCACAGCCTCTGGAACAAAGTGGACAGCCTCAGCCGAATCCTTATCCAGCTCATTTTTCCGAAAAACCCATTCGTAACCGCAAACCCTACACTTTAGCCTAGCCCTTTGGGTTTCAACAACAAACTTCGCATCTTTGAAAATATCCGTCTTAAGCTGAGAAAGGGCAAACTCGAAAAGTTCAAGCTCCACCTGCTGGAGCTCACCCACCCTTATTCTAACCTCCCTAACTCCCTTCAAGCCCTCCCTTTCAACAACCTGAGAAGCTGCAGCCAAAACAGCCTCAGCCAAAGCCCATTCATGCATCTTGAAATTCCCGACCATGCGCTTTAAAAACCGCCACCAATTTATATTTTTCCCGCAAAACAAAACTGAAAAGCATCACTTTTCTATATCTCTTCACCAATCAATATTATAGCGCAAATATAAAGGAAGCATCAAGAAATGAGTAGAGTAGCCATAATAAAAGATCCCAACCCCATAGAAGCAACCTCAAAGGCTCTGGAAATGATAAGACAAGATTTAGATGCCATTTTAAACAGCCAAAAACCAGCATTGATAAAACCCAACTACATAAATGACAGCCATCCCTCCACGGGAATAACCACAGACGGAAGAGTCGTAGAGGGTATCGTAAAGTTTCTGAAGGATCATGGAAAAGCAGACATAATAATAGGCGAGGGAAGCGGATTCGCCGACACCTTCAAAGCTTTCAAAGTTGCAGGCATAGACAAGATTGGCGAAAAATGGAATGTAAAACTCATCGACCTAAACAAAGACAAGTTTGTTGAAGTATATCCTCCGAACCCCCTTTCACTGAAAAGGGTTAAAGTGGCTAAAACGCTTCTTGAAAGCACAATAATAAGCGTTCCAAAGCTCAAGGTTCACAGACTCGCCACTGTAACCCTTGGACTAAAAAACATGATGGGAGCCCTAGCCCATAAGGGCAGAATGCATAACGGCCATCTAAACGAAAACATTGTAGACCTCGCCACGGTCCTGAAACCCAGCCTAACAGTAATTGATGGAATAAGAGCCGGAGAAGGGCATTAAACAAGCGGAAAACCCGTGAAAATGGATCTTGTTATAGCTGGAACGGATCCAGTGGCCGTTGACGCCGTAGGCGCTGCAGTCATGGAAATAGA
>CAZAPQ010000101.1:0-2693 GCA_964487415.1 uncultured Candidatus Bathyarchaeia archaeon
AAAGTGCAATGTCTGGAATTTTCCTTGCAGGGACCTGTCAAGGTCCAAAAGACATACCTGACACAGTTGCACAGGCAAGTGGGGCTGCTGCAAAAGCTGTGAACCTTCTAGCAAGCGGGGAACTTGAGCTTGAACCATTAAAAGGAGTTGTGAACGAAGAGCTGTGCAGCGGTTGTCGCATTTGCGAACCCCTGTGCCCCTATTCCGCAATAATAATGAAGGCTAAGGATGTGGCTGGCTTCAGAGACCTTAAAGCCGAAATTGTGGAGGTTTTATGTCAAGGTTGCGGCTTATGCGAAGCTGCATGCCCATCCAAGGCGATAAAAATACACCACCATACTGATGAACAGTATTTAGATCAAGTTCGAGCAGCTTGTTTAGGCTAGAATTAATCCGGAGGGATAAATTGAGCTTAACTGATTTAATGTCCATGATTGTCCCTGACCTAAAAACGCGAGAGAAAATACTGGTAAAAATGGGTAAAAGAGATTTTGCCGACTGTTTTCAATGTGCAAAATGCACAAGTGGATGTACAGCTTTCAAGCTTCTAGAATTGAAACCACAAGAAATAATGAATCTTGTTAACCTAGGCTTTATAGAAGAACTCGTTGCTTCAGAAATAATTTGGACATGTGCGACTTGCTTAAAATGTACGGAGCGTTGTCCACAGGGAACTTCGCCTTATCATGTGATAGTGGCTTTACAAAATATGGCAGCTAAGCGAGGAGAAAATGTTCCGGAAACCTATTTGAAGGCTGTTTCCCAAATTCTCGAAACGGGTCTTATGCAAGCTATTCAAAAGGTAGCCACAAATAAGATGGAAACCGTTGACCGTGAAAAACTTGGGCTGCCAAAGATAAAATCCCCCGGGGAAACCTTCAAAATAATTTTACTAAAGGCCCTAGAGGAACATGGATTATAAAAGTAAACGTTTTTGGGCGCAGATTATCATTGTAACGTGTACGGGTTAGAAGCCCAGAAATGCTCTTTTAACATAGTCATTTTGTAGAAGTTCGGGGCCTCTCCCACTTAGGGTTATTTTACCAGTCTCCATAACGTATGCTTGATCAGCAAAATTTAAGGCGTAATGAACGTTTTGCTCAGACAGCATTATGCTTAATCCACGGGCTTTAAGTTTTTCTAAAACTTTGAATATATCTTTGATCACTTTTGGGGCTAACCCTTGCGAGGGTTCATCTAGTATGAGTAATTTAGGATTTAACATTAAACCTCTAGCTAAAGCCAGCATTCTTTGCTCTCCTCCGCTTAGGGTTGCGGCCAACTGTTTTTTCCTCTCCGCTAACACGGGAAACAGCTCATAAACCATTTTAATTGTCTCTTCCTTCTTCGCCCTCGCCCTTGAACTATAAGCACCCAGAATTAGGTTTTCCTGGACGGATAAATTACCAAACAGTTTTCTATCCTCCGGAACGAATGATATTCCAAATTCGGCAATTTGATAAGGCGCCATACCATTAATTTCTTCCCCATCAAAAAGGATTCTGCCTGAATTTGGTTTAAGAAGTCCAACTATTGTGCTTAATAACGTAGTTTTACCTGCGCCATTTGCTCCGATAATAGAAACCACCTGTCCCTCTTCAATTTTCATTGAAACATCCCATAGAATCTGCAATTTGCCACGAAATACGTTTAAATTCTCAACTTCCAACATAGGCCTCACCTAAATAGGCTTCAATAACCTCAACATTTTTACCTATCTCCTCAGGTTTTCCATCCGCTATTTTCATCCCTTGATGAAGCACCATAATACGGTCAGATATCTCCATTATAGCCCGCATATTATGCTCGATCATGAAAATTGTAATTCCCTCATTGTCCCGCAACTCTCGGATGATTGTAAGCATTTGTTTGGTTTCAGTAGGGTTCAAGCCGGTCATGGCCTCATCTAACATTAGAAGCTTAGGCTTTGTAGCAAGCGCCCTTGCTATTTCGAGCATTCTAAGCTCAAAAGTTGTCAAATTTGAAGCGGGCACAGCGCTTTTCTCAGCCAATCCAAACTTCTCAAGTATTTCTTGAAGTTCTTGTTTATAATCTGAGGATTTTCCACTTTCACTTCGCCCGAAAAATGCGGCTGATAAGACGTTCTCATATACTGTCATGTTAGGAAAGGGTTTGGGTATTTGAAACGTCCTAGCCAACCCCAGCTTGCAGATTTTATAAGGCTTCATGCCGCTAATTTTTGCGCCCCTAAACCTTATAACTCCAGAAGTGGGCGTGTATACTCCCGATATTACATTAAAGAGCGTAGTCTTACCAGCTCCATTGGGTCCGATCAGCCCAACAATTTCATTTTCATCAACATAAAAATCCACATTGTTTAAGGCAATAAGCCCGCCGAAATGCTTAGACACACCAGATCCTTCAATGAGTCTCATAGAACCCACCATGTTGGCCACTCTATGTGCACTTTATTGTTTTCTTATTAGTTTTCCATAGTAATTCGTATATAAAATTTTGTTTATTTTACCTAGTTCAAGGCTCGAATGCTAAAATTTTTATAATTTAAAATTGAACTTAAGAGCGGTGTTTAATATGCCTCTAACATTAAAAGTTCGGGACGTAATGGAAAATGGAGTTGTTATTCTTGAAGAGAATTTAAGCGCTAAACACGCATTGGATGCAATGCTAGAACATGGGGTGTGGTCGGTGGTTGTAAGCGCCAAAGGCTTACC
>CAZAPQ010000102.1:0-7191 GCA_964487415.1 uncultured Candidatus Bathyarchaeia archaeon
GTCATAGGGAAAAACGTCAAAATAGTATCGCTAATCCTAAATGGGAACAAAATAAGCCTTTTCCTAGAAAGAAACACAAACCCTGAAGAAATTATAGAGAAACTTCAATCATTTAAACCCTAAATTTTGATTTAAAATGCTATTCCTGTATTTTAAACCTTAGAATTGCAGCTATTCCTCCGAAGGCATTTTTAAGCATGTGCCCTTCCTCAGTCTCCGTCGAGATTATTTCAACCTCCGCATTCGCATATTCAGCTAATTGAGCAAAGTTTTCAATAAGCTCCTGCTTATCAGCCACGCTGAGGGATGGCGCCTTACATCTTGGACAGGGCTTTCCTATGAGACCCTGCTCGAAGCTCATAAGCATGGATCCCCTGACCGTGTGTTCTTCTTCATAGCCGCAGGCGCTACACTTGACTTTAACTCGAGCTATATCAAGCCCCTCTGAGAGCAGCAGAGTCTTGACGACTCCAGCTTCCAATGCCTTCCTAACAGCCTCCTCGCCATACGTGGCCATGCCGGTGTCATGGCCAATCTCGTAGAGGAACTGCTGCATTATACGCCTTTCCTCAATGTAGCGAACCTTCTTCATTATTTCAGGAGCCTTCTCAACAACCTCCTTAACGCCCTGCTCATCAACATATGCCGTATCAACAACATCCAGAATCTTTTCCTTCAACTGATAATTCAGGTAATCGCCCTTAGCAAAATCATGCTTTGTAGGTCCAGGTCCTCCAATAATAATCCCTTTAAGGTTCTCCTTCTGCAGGAAAACCTCGTTAGCATGCTCTCCAACACGTCTAAAATAGTCCTGAAGGCGCATTTCCCTAAGGCGCTCATATCTTCTTGCAGACTGGCCTCCAGCCCTCGTTTTTCCAGGAACTCCCGATGTTAGTTCTGAAACTATTTCCAGTCTTCTCCCCTCCAAAATGGCGATGGTTGCTTCTGAAGAATCTATAAGCAGTATGCCATAAGCCTCCTTCTCCTTCAAAAGCTCCTGCAAATGCTCGGTGTGGAACCTTGAATCGCACCTATACAAGTATATGTGTATAGGCTCCGGCGGAATTATGACATAGGTTTCTATCCTCTCGCTTCCAGCGCCATTCTGGGGTATGGCGCCGCAGAATATCACAAGACCAGTTTCAGGGGTTTCCTTGAAAAGTTTGAGCCGCTGCTGAACCCTTACAATGGCATCCTGCACATTCTTTCGGGTGGTTGTGGATTTTATGTTTGAGGCTGTTCCATACTCCTCCCTAAGCATGTTCATAACTTCGCTTATCTGCTTGCCTGGAGGAATATAGAGCGAAATGAGTTCGGTGCCCCGTCCCTCCTTGCTTGCCAGCGCATTCAAAATTTTTTTAAGCCTGAAAAGCTCAAGGGAGGTTCTTTTTAAGCTCAAATAACTTCACTTCTTCACTTTTACCTTCCTAAAATTGAGTTGCCGATAATGTTAAAAATGAGTTTAGATTAAAGTTTGGCTAGTCCCAGAACCTCTTTTAGAAACGCCTTATAAGGTCCCAATTTCCCCCCATAGTTTCCAGCTGAAATCTTCACAACATTTGGAACATTTATGGCTGCCTTTATGCCCTCGCCCATAGCCTTCTTAACAGCCTCAAGGGTTAAACCATTAATCACAATTTCATAAACACAGTTCACATCCTCTGGAAGCTGCGTGTCAGCCACAACCTTCTTCAAGGTTGGACAGAAGGGATGATTTGTTGAAGCCTTAAGCTTATACTTTAATGAGCCAGCCTTAGAGCCTGATCGGCAGACTCCCCCAGGGAAGGGCATTATAGCCTCAGCGCCACTGCTTTTTATGGCTTTAACGGCTTCCTCAGCGGCCAGAAGCCCTGAAGCCTTGTCCCTTGCTAATATTAGAAAGTTACCGCCTGCAACAGCATTGGCAACTCCGAATGAATCCTCAACGATAAACTCGCCCTCCATCACGGGTATGCGCCAAACCCGCCTATTTCCTATAAGTCCCTTCCTTTGGAAGCCGTCGCCAAAATACCTGAGGCTTCTCCCAATTTTTAGGCGCCTCTTAGCATTTGGAAGGGCATCAAAAGCCGCTGTTGTGGGACAAGTCATTACACATTGCCCAATTCGCAGGATTAGCTGATTTTTCAAATCAAACCTATTGCTATTATATATCTGAATCAACACGCCAACTCTTCCATCCGGGGTTTGGCTTCCAGAGACAATGCCCTCAATTCCAGCTTCAGCCGGAGCCATAATGACGCTTGTGGCAAAGCCTGTTGTAACCTCAGCAGCCGTCAAAGCCCATTTCTCATTGTCAGCCGTTATCAAAACGCGGCTAACAAGCAGGGGAAACATCTCGGCAAATGTATCTGCAACCTTCACAGCATTCCCTTTAACAGACTCAACGATAAAGCACGGTCCGAACTTGTCCTTCTCATCGTAGCCTACAACCCTGAAACCTTCCATATTTCATCCAGCCTATTATTAAACACGTTTAAATTCAGCTTTCATAAGGGTTTCCTCTCTTTAAAATTTTCCTTTAAACAAGGCAAAATGAACATTTAAAAAGCCATTATGCGAGTTAATAGAGGTGACAGGCCACCCAATGGCCGCGCCTAGTCTCTATCAACATAGGCTCATTTGTAGCACATAATTCCATAGCCTTTGGGCATCTCGGATGGAATTTACATCCAAGGGGAGGCTTGGCGGGGCTTGGAGGCTCCCCCTTCAGTATGATTCTTTTACGCTTGGTTTCAGGATCCGGTATTGGTATTGCAGAAAATAGGGCTTGGGTGTATGGATGGAGTGGGTTATTGAACAGCTCCTTGGATTCAGCCACCTCAACAATTTTTCCAAGATACATCACCGCCACCCTATCGCATAGGACTTGGACCACTGAAAGGTCATGGCTTATGAACAGGTATGTCAACCCCATCTTCCGCTGAAGTTCTTTGAAAAGCTGAAGTAGGGAAGCCCTCACTGAAACATCTACAGATGATGTGGGCTCATCCAGCACGACAAATTCGGGATTGGTTATGAGGGCTCTGGCTACGGCTATCCGCTGCTTTTGGCCTCCACTGAATTCATGGGGATACCTGTGGAGATGTTCGCTTGATAGGCCTACATCCTCAAAAATTTCTAGGACACGCTTCTCAGCTTCTGCACCCTTACATATTTTGTGGACTATAAGTGGCTCAGCAACAAGGTCTTTTACAAGCATTCGCGGATTTAGCGATGTTGAAGGGTTCTGATAAACAATCTGCATGTGCCGCCTTAAACCCTTCAGCTGTTTACCTCTCAGTCTGGCTATATCAAACTGTCCATAATTATCTCCAGGGTTCTCCGGGAGACCCCCTTTTGGATCAAAGAATATTTGACCACCATCTGGCTTAAGGAGCCTTATAACGGTCTTACCGCAGGTTGTCTTCCCGCAGCCTGATTCGCCTACAAGGCCGAAGGTTTCACCCTTCCTTATTGCCATATTCACGCCGTCAACAGCCTTAACCTCACCTTTCTTTGCGCCAAGCAACCCTCCCCTTATGGGAAAGTATTTCTTAAGATTCACTGTCACTAGCATATTGTCCATTATGCATCACCATGCAGGAAACAGGCAACATTATGCTCCTTGGAAACTTCTTTGAGCTGTGGAACCTCAACGCTGCATTTTTTCATGGCATAGGCGCATCTTGGATGGAAACGGCAGCCGCTCGGAGGGTTTACAAGGTTTGGAACGGTGCCGGGTATCGACTTGAATGCGGATCCAGGTTTTGGAATAGATTCGAGGAGCGCCTTAGTGTATGGGTGCAACGGATTTTTGAATATTTCTTTAACTGGGGCTACTTCCACAACGTTTCCGGCGTACATGACGGCAACTCTGTCGCATATTTCAGCTATAACGCCCATGTCATGGGTAATATAGATAATGGACATCCCAAACCTTTGTTTAAGCCGCATAATCAAGTCGAGTATTTGAGCTTGAACCGTTACATCCAGGTTTGTTGTAGGCTCATCTGCCAGAAGAAGGGCAGGCGAGCAGGCAAGCGCGATGGCTATGACTATCCTTTGCTGCATACCCCCGCTTAGTTCATGGGGATAAGAGTCTAGAACCCGTTCAGGATCCGGTATTTCCATTAACCTTAAAAGCTGCACAATCTCCTCTCGCACAACCTGATTTAGCAACCTTTTCTCAAAAATGCCCCTAAATATAGGCAGACGCATTAAGAAGCTGTCTGCTTCTTTCTTCTTAAGCTGATTCACCCTTTCAAGCATTTCTGGAAGTCTATGCGTCAGTATCGCCTCTGCAATTTGGTCACCCACGGTGTAGAGGGGATCTAAAGCTGCGTTTGGCTCTTGGAAAATCATGGAGATTTCTTTCCCTCTTATCTTTAGGAGTTCAACCCCCCTCAGTTTTAGAACATCAACTATCTCGCCTGATGTCAGCCTAAAGTATATGTTGCCCCCCTCCACCTTGCCGGGAGTCGGGGTTAAAGCCATTATTGTGAGCGCTGTAACAGATTTGCCGCTTCCCGTCTCCCCGACAATTCCAAGGGTTTCGCCGAGCCTCAGTTTTAGTTTTGCCTTTTCAACGGCTTTCACTATCCCCTCATATGTGTAGAACCGCACCAGGAGATCTTGAACCTTCAGCTGCTCTTTTTCCGCTAAAACTGGCGGTTGCAATACTATCGCCTCCTTATCATTGGATCGAATACATCCCTAAGCGCGTCGCCCAAAAGATTCCAGCCCATAACAAACAGGAATAGGAACACGCCTGGAATAATGTAGGTGTGCCAGTAAGCGAATGGGTTTCCAGGGGCACCTGTTATCCAGTTTCTGGATAAAGAGATTATCTGCCCCCAATCAGCATAGCCTGTGGGCGCGCCTAATCCTAGGAAGCTTAGGGCAGCTGCCGTTAGGACAACGGAACCTATGTCTAGCGAAGCCATTACGATCAGCGGGAAAATCGTGTTTGGAAGGACATGCCTAACCATAATTCTGAAGTCTGAGCACCCAATGGCTTTTGCAGCTTCAACAAAATCTTCAGCCGTTATCTTAAGAACCTCGCCTCGAACAAGCCTTGCATATGATGGCCACCACACAAGGATAAGAGCAAAGGTTATGCTGTCAAGTCCTCGGCCGAAAGCTACAACAAAAGCCATGGCTAAAATTAGTGCTGGAAAGGCTAGGATGATATCGGTTATCCTCATAAGAACCTCGTCGATAACGCCTTTATAATATCCGGCTATGCTTCCAATAACTATACCCATTATCATGCTCACAGCAACTACAAGCACCCCGATGCGATAGGCTGTTCTTGCCCCCCATATGATTCCATAATATAGGTCATACTGTCCCTCAGTTGTACCGAACAGGAAATCTGGGCCTGGAGGACGAGGTATTGGAGAAAACCCGTATCTAGGCATCATGTAGGGATCCCTATTGGGTTGGGGATGAGCCAAAACGGGAGCAAAAATAGCGATGAAAGTAAAAAAAAGAACTATGATAATACCGGCTATTGAGAGGGGACTCCGCCTAATCCTATTTAGGATAAACGCAAGCTCTCTTATCCTTGGACTTTCTCCGCCTCGGAATCTGCCTTTAACCTTAACCATTTTCATGCCAGCCTTATTCTTGGATCGATGTATGCGTAAAGCAGATCCACTATTAAATTCGCTATCACGAATATTATTCCCGTTAGGAGGGCGAAGCCTAGAACCGCCGGTATATCAAGCTGCGTTGCTGCATGAGCCGCGAAGTACCCTATACCCTTAAATTCGAATATGGTTTCGGTTATAACCATCCCTGAAAGCATACCAGCAGTCAGTAATCCTGAAAGGGTTATAACTGGTATCAAAGCATTTTTGGCTGCATGCTTATCTATAACTTTTTTATCGTCCAGTCCTCTAGCCCTCGCTGCTATAATGTAGGTTTTCCCAAGCTGCTCAAGCATGCTTGAACGCATTATACGCATTATCAAGGCGACGTTTATTATCGTCAGCGTCGTAACTGGAATAATTAGATGGCTTAAGGCATCTAGAAATACTGCGCCATTTAGGTTAAGAATAGCGTCTAGGGTATAAAGGCCCGTGTAAACCCTAAATTCGCCAGTTGTAATAAGCACATCAGCCCAAGGGCTAAGCCTCCCAGGGGCGAAAATTCCCAAGCCTCCATAAAAGAAAGCCAGCAGAACTATTCCAAGCCAGAATGCTGGAAGGGACCAGCCTACTATCGCGAAGGCCCTTGTAAGGTGATCTATTAACGTGTCCTTCTTTACGGCTGAAAGCTTGCCCAAACGTATGCCCAAAAAAATGGTTAGGGGAGCAGCGTACAAAGCAAGTTCAAGGGTTGCAGGAAATCTCGTAATAATAGCATCCAAAACTTGCATGTGAAGGGACTGAGACCATCCGAGATTTCCTTGAAGTACCTGGCTGAACCAGCTGAAGTACTGTAAGTAAATTGGCTGGTTAAGGCCGTATTTTTCGATTACTTCGTCTATAGACCTTAATTGTTTGGGATCTCTAATGTAAAGGGATGCCCTCTGAACGGGATCAAAAAGCTGTGCAACGGCAAAAATTAGGATAGTAACGCCTAACACTGTGGGTAAAAGAAGAATCAATCTTCTAGCTACATACGTCTTTATATTGTTAACCATTCTTACACCTTGTAGTTCAACTCTAATATAAGGATTTGCAATCTTGCTAAGATAAAAGAAAAAGGGCGGGATGTTGGCGGGGGATCTAATAGCCTTTCCAGAGATCATAGAAGTAGGTTGACAAAGGTGCTCCTGGATATATTGGGTTGTAGTACCAACCTTTAACCCAGTCTCTTGCCCAGTGGCGCCCTAATCCTTGGTCTATAATAAAGCTTGGCACGTCTTCAAAGTATAGCCGCTGCAGTTCATAGTATATCTCTTTTCTTTTATCCGGATTGATTTCAGCTATTCCATTTTCGACAAGCTCATCGACGCGCGGATTGCTGTATCCCTGCGCGGAAGCATAGTCTCCATTTGAATGCATGAATGGAAACACGAAGTTATGCGGGTCTGGATAGTCTGCAAGCCAACCTATAATGAATACTGGCAATTGGCTTCTCACAAATGCCCGTAGGTAAGTTGGCCAATCGACTTCTATAACTTCAACATGGAACTTTGGATTTATGCTTTCAATGTTATGCTTAAGTATCTCTGCTGCTGTTTTTCGCGGAATGTTTCCACTA
>CAZAPQ010000103.1:0-25491 GCA_964487415.1 uncultured Candidatus Bathyarchaeia archaeon
TTTTAGGATACTACAAGTTATTGAAGTGGGAATGGAAAAACACGAATTTGTTCCCTTTGAAGTAATTGTAAAATTTTCAAAGTTCAGCAGCGAAGAGGTTGAGTATAGGCTTAGAAGACTGCATAAATTTCGCCTAATACACCAAACAAAACAGCCTTACCTTGGATATACATTAAATTATGCGGGATACGATTGTCTATCAATAAATGCGCTAGTAAAGGCGGGAGTTGTTGAGGCTTTTGGCAAACCCTTGGGGATTGGCAAAGAGGCAGACGTCTATGATGCGCTCAGTTCCAATGGTGAGCGATTAGCAATAAAGTTTCATAGACTGGGAAGAATAAGTTTTCGCCAAACAGTTCGGAAAAGAGGTTATGTTGCAGATCATGTTAACTGGCTTTACCAGTCAAAAAGGGCAGCAGAAAAAGAATTCGAAGCTCTGAATATTGTTTTCCCCAAGGGTGTGGCTGTTCCAAAACCGATAAGCCAAAATCGCCATACAGTTGTCATGGGAGCTATAGATGGCGTGGAGCTCGCAAAATGCAAGGAAATATCAAATCCTAAAAAAGTGCTAATGGAAATTTTGCGCAACATCAGAAAAGCCTATCTTAAAGCTGGAGTAATCCATGCGGATTTAAGCGAATACAATATCATAATAGAGCCAGATATGCACATCTTAATTATTGATTGGCCCCAATATGTCACAAAAACTCATCCTAACGCCCAACAACTTCTTAGAAGGGATGTAAGAAATGTTTTCCAGTTTTTTAATCGCAAACGAATGCTGAAGATACCAGAAGAAGATATCGAGAAGGCTGTGGCTTACATCACTGGTAAAGGGAGGAAAACCCTACTTTAGGGGATCCAAAATAATGTAAAGAATATTATTGCCCCTCAAAAGGATGTTTCCATAGCTGGCTACAGGTTGGTCATCCTTACATTCAGTAGCTCCATCCAAGAGAATATTCATATGACCATCACATTTAATCATCTTACCCTTATACTCACAACCATTCTTGAGGACGACGGCAATATTTGCATTCATCTGCTTGACAAGGACGTTCAAAGGCTTTTTACTTGGCTCCATTTAAGCACCTTTATTCCTTAATTCTAAGCTATAACACAACCACATTGAATATAAAAACTTTAAGAATACAACTTCAATAAAAGGACGCACGAAGGCTAATATATGACAAACAAGCCAAGTGGTCGGGCGGGCAGGATTTGAACCTGCGACACTCCGGTTTCTGCAAGTGTACGCTTGGTAGGCTGAGAAACGTCCACCAACGGGTGGACGTCTACAGCTTCTCCACCAGCTGGGAGGTTGCCAGCAGGTTCGGAAGCTCTACCAAGCTGAGCTACCGCCCGACCAAAAATTCTAGAGAAGTTTAGGAAATTTATTCTTTACGCATTTTATCAGAGTTCAAATTCATTGAAGGTGATTACTTGGTTACATCGAGGTTAGTTCAAGTTTCGGATAGCCGTTATTTGAAATAACCGTATAATGAGACATTCTTTCCATTGGAGTAATGGTTTTATATAGAACCACTTGATAAAAAATTGGCCTGACGAGGGGATGGAGAAGGCGTTCTCACCGAATTTTGGGCAGTAAGTAGAGCCGCTATTGATATCGTCTCTATTTGATCTCAAGGTGTAGTAAACATTTTTATTTAAATTATATTCAGTTTAACCGAGCAAAGAGGATGAAACATGAAGGTTGGACTTTTTGGCAGTTCTGGCATTAGAGGTTTGGTGAATGTAGATTTGACGCTAGGTCTAGCCGTTAAAGTGGGGTTGGCTGTTGGAACTTTTATTGGGGCGGAGAAAGTTTTTGTGGCGAGAGATACAAGGGTTTCTGGAATCATGCTTGAAAATGCTGTGGTATCTGGTTTAATGGCTTGCGGAGCGGAAGTTCAACGCCTTGGAGTTCTTCCAACCCCTGTTTTGGCGTATCTTACGAGGAGCGTTGGTGCTGATGCTGGTTTGATGATTACAGCGTCGCATAATCCGCCTCAGTATAATGGAATAAAAGTTTTCGACAGTGAAGGACTTGCATATGATGAGGAAAAACAGAGCCAAATTGAAAGCATCATTAAAGAGGAAAAATTTGATCTCGCTGATTGGCGAAATCTTGGAAAAGAGGTCATTGGAGAAATTGACAGTCAAGTTTACTTAGAGATGATGCAGGAAAATGTTCAGCTGAAGAGGAAGTGGAAGATTGTAATTGATCCTGGATGTGGCGCAACAAGTCTTATTGCGCCTGCAATTTTTAAGAATCTGGGATGCAAGGTTGTTCCGATAAATGCCCAGTATGATGGCTACTTTCCGGGAAGGAGCCCTGAGCCTAACGCTGACTCACTGAAGTCCTTGGCTAGGATTGTGAAGGAGTTTGGGGCTGATTTGGGGGTAGCTTACGATGGGGACGGGGATCGCGTTGCCTTTATAGATGAAAATGGTACATTTGTGGATTTCGACAGGATTCTAGCAGCCTACGCTGCTCATATGCTTGAAGAAGCCGGAGGAGATATTGCCGTTACAACGGTTGAGGCTTCCATGAGTTTTGACAGAATGGTGGAGTCACGTGGCGGAAAGGTTGTGCGGACAAAGGTTGGAGATGTCTATGTTGCAAAAGCCGTTAAGGAATTTGGCGCTGTTTTCGGTGGAGAACCATGTGGCGCTTGGATTCATCCACAACTCCATTACTGTCCAGATGGAATACTTTCCTCAGCGCTTCTGTTGAAAGCTTTAGAGGACGAGAACAAAAGCCTGTCAGAATTTGTATCCAGAGTTCCAGCTTATGCTGTGGCTAGGAAGAGCATTCCATGCAAAGACAGGATAAAATACGAGACTGTTATGAGGGTAAAAGAACTCTTAGAAGAGAACTTTCCAGATTATAGGCAGCTTTCAACAGTGGATGGTGTTTTAATGAAGCTTAAGGACTGTTGGATTCTTGTCAGAGCTTCAGGCACCGAACCGCTTGTCAGAATAACGGTTGAAAGTGAATCTTCAAAGGCTGCTAACGAAATAATGGAAAAGGTTTCGGTTATTGTCAATAAAGCTGTGGAGGATTTAGAAAAATGAAGGCAGTTATTCTGGCTGCTGGGGAAGGTTCAAGGCTTCGTCCTCTGACTCTAACGAGACCAAAACACATGATACCAGTTGGCGGAAAGCCCATTCTTGAACATTGTTTAAACACCATTAGGACCTATGGAATAAGGGAAGTTGTGCTTGTTGTCCATTACATGGCCAATGTTATAGAGAATTATTTTGGCTCTGGAGACAAGTTTGGGTTAAAAATCGAGTACGCATATCAGAAGGAGATTCTTGGAACTGGAAACGCCATAAACGCGGCAGAATCATATATCCAAGAGGACTTTTTGCTTGTCTACGGCGATTTGCTATTCACAGAGAAAACCATTAAAAAAGTCGCCGAAACCCACTCAAAGAATAAACCATCAGCCACGCTTGCCGTGGTTCCAGTTGATAGACCAGAACATTATGGCATAGTCGAGCTCATGGAGGAAAATAAAGTGAAGCAGATCATTGAAAAGCCAAAGCCAAATGAGGTTCCGTCGAACCTAGCTAATGCTGGAATTTACGCCTTCACAACGGAAATATTTGAGGAAGCAAAAAGAATATCCGCCTCTTCCAGAGGAGAATGGGAGATAACCGACGCTATTGCAAATTTACTAAAGAAGGGAAGACATGTCTATGCAGTTGAAATTCCAAAGGACAACTGGTTTGACATAGGCAGGCCATGGGACTTGCTTGAGGCAAACCATTGGATGTTAACCAAGATGGAGCACGCCGTGTACGGAAATGTTGAGGCGGGAGCAAACCTAATAGGTCCTGTAACTGTGGCTGAAACGGCAAGGGTGCGGGCTGGAGCATACATTGAAGGTCCAGTTTTCATAGATGAGGGAAGCGATATAGGGCCAAATTGTTACATACGACCCTCCACAAGCATAGGCAAAAGGGCACGTATAGGGAACGCGTGTGAAATCAAAAATAGCATAATCATGAATGGTACTCATATCGGACATTTGTCCTATGTAGGCGATAGCATAATTGGTGAAAACTGCAATTTAGGAGCTGGAACAATAACTGCCAATTATAGGTTTGACGCTGGAACTGTTAAGATGATGGTTAAAGATAACCTTGTAGATAGTGGAAGAAGGAAACTTGGAGCGGTGCTTGGAGACGGCGTGAAAACTGGGATAAATGCGCTTTTCATGCCCGGTGTAAAGGTCGGGAACAACTGCTGGATAGGACCGAATGTTACCGTTTATAGAGATTTACCACCTAACACCGCCGTTTTCTTAAAGCAGAACCTAGAGGAAAGAAAATTGGGGTAACCGTGTGGATGAGCATATTAACGTGATTCACCACATTTAAATCCTAAAATATAGGTTTTATCATAACGTGTATTCACAGTGGAGGTTAACATTTGTCAGTGGCTCAGAGAAGATACTTCACAGAGGTTTCAGCCCTTGTGGATAAAACGGTGATCGTAAATACCATAACTGGAAAAACTTATAGTGGAACATTAATAGGCATAAATCCAGACAATCTAAGCCTATGCCTGGCGGATGTGAAGGATGAGGAGGGGAAAAAACTTCATAGGGTTTTTCTCAACGGAAATGTCGTAGCTCAAATTTTAAGCGTGGAAAAACCCTTTGACTTAAGGGCACTGGCTGAACGCCTTGAGAGGGTTTTCCCAACCATGGTTAAGCTTTACGAAGATAAAGGTTTCATATGGGTTATGGATAAGATCAAAGTAACTGAGAAGGGTGTTGTTGAAGGCTCAGGGCCTGCGGCCGAAAGGGTTCAAAAAGTTTACGAGCAATTCATCAGTGAGACAAAGGTTTAAACAAACCAGCGGAATTCATCCCTCTTCTTTTCCCCCTTTTGTATCTTAATCCAGCCGAAGGACTCCAGCATCTTCTTAATCTCTTCCGCGGCTTGCTCAAGATCCGAAGAGTTTACTTGCAACCCTAAGAACTTGTTTAAGGCTAATAATGCATATCGAGCAGCGTTCACGTCAGGGTGGGTTCCAGGCGTCTCCACAAGAAGGGAGAAGCCCTTAAAGCCTCTTAGGTAGCCTAAACCTATGAGTATGCCCGCTATGCCAAAAATGTTTCCAACCATGATTTTTGTTCCCAGACTTAAAGCCTCCTGCAGAGTTTCAGGATCCGAAGCAGCACAATATACATCCGGGATCTCCTTAACTTGATCTTGTTTATATCCTCCTATAGTGATGATATACCCGCAGCCGAGTTCTTGGGCTAAATCTAAAACACGGCCGCAAAGCTCATACTGTCCAACAGTTGTCAAGGCTTGAGTGTTTCCATACCAGATGATTAAATCTCTGCCATTACCATTAGCCTTATAGTAATAAAGCTCGTTCATGGGTGAAAGTGCTCTTCCATCACTGGTCGTCACGGATAAATCTTGGAAGGAAGACGAGAAAACCTGCGCGAAACGCTTTGCCCTTAGTTCACGGATTAAATGCAAGGCCACAATATTGGCTACGAACCCTATTCCTGGAAGGCCTTCGACAAGCACTGGATTGTTAAGCGCTGGTTTCTCCTCAACTTGAACTAAACAAGTCAACACTTACTCCCTCTAAAGTGAAGATGTGATATAGGGAATATAAATTAGACTTTAGACTACACACTCTTATAAGCGTGTTTCACTGATTTTGTTTTGACTTCAGCCATGAGCTTCGAAGTGAAAGACAGGGACTTGCTTGGAAGAATTGGAAGATTGCGAACCAAAAGCGGAACTGTAGAGACTCCTCTGCTCTTCCCTGTTGTAAATCCAAGTTTGCAAATAATATCGCCGAGGGAGATCCGTGAAAGATTTGGTTTTGAGGCCTTAATAACAAACGCTTACATTTTAAAGAAACGATTCCAAGATAAGCCTGTTGAGAATGGGGTGCATCGCTTTTTAGAGTTCGATGGGGTTGTAATGACGGATTCCGGAGCATATCAAATTCTAGTTTACGGGGATATAGAAGTAACACCAGAAGAAATTGTGGAATATCAAGAGAGAATAGGGGTTGACATAGGAACAATTCTTGATTGGCCTACCGGCTGGAGAGTCTCAAGAAGTCATGCCGAAAAAACTGTGGAAGAAACCTTGAACAGAGCCGAGAAACTTTTCGAGATTAAAAGTAGGGATGACATTCTCTGGGTTGGCCCTATCCAGGGAGGACGCTACTTAGATCTCGTCGCAAAGTCTGCGGTCAAAATGGGAATGCTTCCCTTTCAGATTCACGCCTTGGGAAGTCCTACAGAGGTTATGGAATCCTACAGGTTTGATGTCCTTGTAGACATGATCATGGCTGCGAAAATGAATTTACCAATAGACAGGCCTCTTCACCTTTTCGGAGCGGGACATCCTTTAATGTTTTCGTTAGCCATAGCCCTTGGATGCGACCTTTTTGACTCCGCGGCCTACGCCTTGTATGCTAGGGAAAATCGATACATGACCGAGACTGGAACAGCTAGGCTTGAGGAACTCGAATACTTCACATGCCCCTGCCCTGAATGTTGGGGGAAGAATCCAAGGGATGTTCTTGAAATGTCCAAAAGGGATAGGCAAACTTTCCTTGCTAGACACAATCTATACTCGTGTTTAGCGGAGATAAAACGTATAAAACAGGCAATAAAAGAGGGAAAACTTTGGGAGCATCTTGAAATGAGAGCACATGGTCATCCAGCCCTTTTGCAAGCTTTAAAAAGGCTACGCAAATATGAGGATTTCATTGAAAGATATAGCCCTGCCATAAAGCAAAGCGGCCTTTTCTTCTACAGCTTTTTAGACCTCGCCAGACCGGAGGTTGTCCGCCACAGGATTAGGATTATTGAAAGATACTCTAAGCCAAGGAACACGGAAATACTTTTACTTATGCCCCAAACCGGAAACAAGCCCTTCCACAAGACTAAACTTTACAAGAAGGTTGTGAAAGCCCTTAAAGAGAGCCTGGAAGAGGAAGCTGAAAAGATTCACATATGTTTTTATGCTGCTCCTTTCGGTGTGGTTCCAGAGGAACTAGACGACGTTTATCCTTTATCCCAGAATGAGGTTGCCCTGCCACCGGATGGAGAAACTGTGGAATATATTGCCTCTCAAGTGGCTACATACATAGCGAAAAAAGACTACCATATGGTTATTCTTGTGCATAGCCCAGAAAACTGGGGTGATGCTATTCTAGATGCCTCCAAGAAAACCTGTGCGTCTAAGGGCGTTAAGTTTAAATATTATAGCGACAAGGATGACTGGATTAAGGCTATGACAGCTTTCTTGGAAAGTGGTTGTGCCGAAGATCTGGGCGATATGCATTGATTAAGGCAGACTTACACATCCACACGCTATTTTCAAACGACTCATCTATCCATCCGAAAATCCTAGTAGAACAACTTTTCATTCATCCAAGCATTAAGGCGGCGGCAATAACAGACCATAACACGGCTAAGGGCTATTATAAGGTTCTGGAACTGGCCTCAGCATATCCGGACATCACCATCATTCCTGGAATCGAAATTAGCGCTGTGGAAGGTGATTTGCTGATTTTAGGCATCGCTGAAGTACCACCTGAACCCTGGACTGCTGAGAATGTTATCGATTTTGCAAGGGATGCTGGGGGCATAGTCATCGCCGCTCATCCCTACAGGGAGTTTGGTTTAGGGGATCTGGCGAGAAACTATAAATTCGACGCCGTTGAGGTCATAAACGGTGGAAGCTCCAATTACTTTAATATGCTTGCGGAAAAATTGGCGAAAGAAATGGGGTTGCCAGGTGTTGCTGGTAGCGACGCCCACAAACCCAGCGAGCTTTGGTCAGCCTATACTGAAATACAATCTTCTGACGATTTAGATGATATTCTTAAGTCCATTAAAAGGGGTCTTGTCAAAGCTGTAAGAGGGGAAAAGTCAATACATTTTTAAAAAAGCTTGCGGATGTTTAAAGCGTTAATGGATGAAAGGAAAATGAGCCCACTGCGAATAAGATTTTTAGGGGGAACCCGCGAGGTCGGCAGGTCGGCAATATCAGTTGAAACGGAGAAAACGCGTGTCTTATTGGACTATGGCGTGATGCTGGACCATGAGCCTGGATTTCCCATGCATGTGTCACCTAAAGAGGTTGATGCAATAATTTTAGGGCACAGTCATCTTGATCATTCAGGCGCCATTCCAATTTTCTACATACAGGGGAGAAAACCGGTCTACACGAATAAGTTGACAGCAGAGTTAAGTCAATTGCTAATTTCAGATTTCATACATTTATCAAGCTATTATCTCCCCTACGAATACCTTGAATTGAGAACTATGATGAGGAACATCAGACACCTAGAATTTGGCGTTAAAGAAACGGTTGGGGATCTAACCTTCCAGCTTTTTAACGCAGGCCATATTCCTGGAAGTGCACAGGTGCTTGTTGAGGCTGAGGGGAAAAGACTCCTTTATACTGGTGACTTCAACACCATAGACACGAGGCTTCTGAGGGGAGCGATGTTAGACTATGGGGACTTGGATGCTGTCATAATGGAGGGCACTTACGCCAACGAGGATCATCCGGAGCGCTTGGAGCTTGAAAAACATTTTGTTGAGGAGGTGACAGAGGTTGTGGAGAGGGGAGGAACCGTTCTGGTTCCAGCTTTCAGCATTGGAAGGGCTCAGGAAATTTTATGCATACTAAGTGCCTATCATTTTGAGTATCCAGTTTATCTTGATGGCATGGCACGTGAGGCAAGCAGGGTACTGATGAATTATCCGCAATTTTTAAGGGATCACTCTGCTTTTTTGGACGCGGTTCACACGGCAAATTGGGTTGAGGGGTGGCGTGACCGGAGAAGGGCAACTAAAACTCCATGCGTTATAGTTGCACCAGCAGGAATGCTTAAAGGCGGACCCGCAGCCTTCTACATTTCCAAAATCGGGAAAAAGGCAAACAACGCTGTTTTCCTTGTTAGCTTTCAGATACCAGGCACACCAGGAAGGGAGCTGCTGGAGAAGGGCGTATGCCTCATTGATGGAAAAATGAGGAAGGTTAAAGCCAAAGTAGCACATTTCGATTTCTCCTCCCATTGTGGCGCAAAAGAACTTAAAGAAACCGTAAAAAGCATCAAGGGCAAAGCGAAAATTTTCGTCATGCATGGAGCAGAGGGAAACTGCGAATTACTCGCCAAATGGATAAGGGAGGAAGTTGGACTGGAAGCAATTGCACCTAGACCCGGAGACACTTTTGAGGTTTAGGATATTGATAAAAATAGGAATCCTATGTATTGGAAATGTTGACTCAACAATAATAGAAAGGGTTATACAAAATCTTGGCGAAATCTTTCCAGACGTAAAATGCCAGCGGATTCCTTATAATATTCCCATACCCCAGGAGACTTTTGACTTCCATAGAAACCAGTACCGATCAGATATGATCCTAAACATTGTTGAAAATCATGCTAGAAAATCAATGGAATTTAACAGGCTTTTAGGGGTGATTGATGCTGACATCTTTGTCCCAGGGCTGAACTTTGTCTTTGGGGAGGCAACGTGCCCAGGAAAAGCTGCATTAATATCTATTCGGAGACTTAGGCCTGAATTTTACAATGCACCTGCAAACCTTGAGCTTCTGATCGAGAGAAGCACAAAGGAGGCTGTACATGAACTTGGACATACCTTTGGACTTAGGCATTGTGCGAATCCTTTTTGTGTCATGTATTTTTCGAACTCCATATTTGAAACCGACAGGAAGAAAAGCTTATTTTGTAATAGATGTTACTTGGAACTCCAGAAACTTTTAGATGAACTCGGCGGGGAGGCTTGAGGAAAATTTTTAGAGCTAATTTAATCTATTTTATACCCATTTTAGCCAGTTTGCTCTTTGGAATTTTATGTGCCCATTTACTCATAGCCTCTTCCATGGCTTTTCCCGACGTAACACCATTTCCGGACACGCCTACGGGCTCTATTGGAAACGCCTTCTACTTTGTGGTTTTAGTGGCTGCAGGAGCCACATTTCTGCTCCTTCTTTTAAGGTTAAAAAGCTACAGATTAATCCTCATTTTTACTGGTTTTGCGCTTACAGTAGTGTCCTTTACACTTTCAACGTTATACTTATCCGCTGCGCTTCTGCTTTTAAACACATCTAGCCTTGAGGCGCCACTCCTCGGATCAGCACTCATAGCATGCCTTGTTTGCTACGCAGTTTTTAGGGAACAGCGCAAATTTTTAAACTCCATAGTCGTGTTTTTAGGCGGTGCCACAGGGGCATTTTTGGGCTGGATCATCCCCACCTTAAGCGCAATTCTCATCCTCTGCTTTATGGCAGCTTATGATATTTTCACAGTGTATTATGGGCCTGTAGGGAAAATAGCCCGTGAAGGCATTGAACGTTTCTCAGGCTTAGTTTTCTCATTTGAGGATTTTCAGATGGGGCTGGGCGACTTGACCTTTTATTCCATGCTCTCATGCCACATGCTTTTCAACCTTGGAGCATTTTCATGCATAGCCTCAATTATAGGGATTTTAGCTGGATGTTTACTATCTTTTAAAACGCTGGAGAGGAGGGGAATTTTCCCTGGACTTCCGTTTCCACTATCCCTTGGATTGCTTTTTGGCTTTCTGGTCTCCCTTATTTAGGAGCCAGAACTAAACGTGTATTGTTAACATCTATTTCAACTATTTTGCAATTCCTGAATTCTCTAGATTCGCCTATGACGTCTCGAACCGTAACCTTTCCATCTTCTACTTTGGCGTAAACTACGTCCTTGAAGACCTCTTTACCATCTAGAAATACTTTAAATTCGCACATTAAATTTCGCCAACGATTGATTGGAAAGGTATCTATAAATCTCTTTTGCTAATTTCACTGGAATAGTTAATAATTTGAATTGTCATTTCTATGTAACATAACTGCACGCCGGAGAGTCTAGCAGGTCTGTGAGCATAGATATATTTCATTTACTTTCTGAAACGGCTGAAAGGGAAAAGCGGCAGCGAAGGGAGAAAATGCTAACTCCTATAGGCGTAAAGGAGTTTTTCATTGATGGCAGTATTTCAATTAATATGCGAACATGCAGAGGGGTTGATTGCAAACTCTGCATAAAAGTTTGCCCTACAAACGCCCTTTTCTGGAGGGCCGGAGAAGTTGGTATAATCGAGGATCTTTGTATATATTGCGGCGCATGTGTCTTAAGCTGCATAGTTGATGACTGCATAAGGGTTGTAAGAAAGAGGGCTAATGGCGAAGTGGAATCCTTCAGCACTCCCAGAGACTTTATTATGCTTCAGAATTGCATTAACGCCAAAAAACGTTTTAAAAGAGTTGAGGATCTTTTTCCAAAACCAAAAGATTATTTGAGTCGATATAAACCAGCAATGGTTCCATAGGATTATACAGATAAGAACTTAGGTAAAGTTTTTAGGATGGAGACCATTTTTCTTGCAGAAACTTCGGTATGTCAGAGGAATCTCTTGGACCAACAAGAACTTGCCATCCGCTTAGCTCCTCTATTTCGCCGCTAAGACGGGCAGCCTTCCCTGGAATTATCAGCTTTCTATGCTTAACCCTGCTCTCTATTCCAGATGTTTTTATTGCCTCTGCAACCTTTTCCGCCGTAAGTTTTCTTCCAGCAACGGCGCTGTCTACGGCTATACCCTCCGTGTCCACAACGAGGAGATAAGCGTTTAACTTTGCAGATTCAATGTCTGAGGATACTGTGTAGTAGGTTAGGGCGAAATTTGTGGTAAACATTACAGGCGAATTCTCATCAGGAGAGCCGAATACTCTCAATCCGGGCTCCACGGCCACAGGTTTTCTGGGATCCGTGTAAATGTTCAGCCGCAACATCATGTCTGGAAGCAACGCCCAACCGTCTAGGCTATGCATAATTAAAAGATCCGCATAGCGTACAATCAATATGGCTGCATGGTAGGCCTCCTTCCATACGAGGAGTTCCCTGGCAGCCCCTGTGCTGTTCATCCATACGGTCATGGGTATTCCTAATATTGGGAAGCCTAGAAATTCATCGCCGTGCTTGCATGCGCTTCTACGGATCATAGTGAAATTGTTTATCGTGTCAGCTAGGCCCTCATCTGGAAACGTTCCAGGGTCAAGCACGAGGTCCTCGACGCCATATTCAAGGAGGGTTTTCACAATGGATCTTAGAAGTTTAAGGTTGTTGGGCGCGGAAACTGTTAGGGGACACTTGTACATTAGGGCAAGCTCAGCCATTTCACGCCAGTTATCCTTTGTAGCTGCGTATAACAGCGGCCTTGAGTTTGGCGCAGCCATTAATCCTGCCTCTAGGACGTCCGGATTTAGTGAGCATAAGATCAGCGGCAATTTTGTGGCTTCAACAACTTTTTTAACGGTTGCCTTAAACTTTTCAGGGTCGTTTGATGTCGAACGTACTGCAATCATGTTCAGCTTTAAGGCTTGTCCAATATGCTCGTAGTGGAGGCTTTCTGCTCGCCTAACCCGCTCTAAAACTTCATCAGCCATCTCGTCCGTCACGTCTATTGCTATGGCTGTGGGGTTAATGTATGTGAGTTCATGGCGGTACATTACAAGTTTTCCGCCAACCTTCACTGCGTTTTCGCCAACTCCAATCACAACCTCTTTCACCGCTGGCTTTAGCATCTCCTTTAATTGCTTGTAGGCGTTTTCATACTCCTTCTTTAGAAGCGGCGGGCATTTTTCTATGGTTATCTCCCGGTTAACAACTTTTGCAGCAAAGGCCATGCAATTCTCAAAACCACATTCCTTACAGTTGATTTTGGGAAGAAGCTTGTAAACGTCTATCGGGCTTAATTCTTTAAGACTGGGCTTAGATTTTTCACTCATGGAAAATCCCTGCCTTTAGATTTTCATGGAGATCCATTCAACAAGCTTTTCAGTATTGGCTGAAACTCCGCCCATAAGCTGGCGTATAACGTCCTTCACTGTTTTAACGGCCGCTGGATGCATCATCATAAATAAATCAACCCCTGCCAACAGAAGCGTTAAGGCTGTAATAACCTCCCACATAGGCCCCCTCAGTTCACGAGGCTCCCACTCTGGAGCCATCTTCATCCAGGCTTCCCGAGCAGCCCAAGCGTTTGTTGTTCCAGACGACATGGGATGGGCAAGCTCAGTGTCGCCCATGAGAGCTGCTAGCCTCGCCCTTTCCATGTTTGTGAAGGCATAATCCAGACCATAACCTAGAGCAGCTGTTGTTAAATCCATAACAATGTCCTCTTTCGGCAAATAATCATAGAGTTTGCGGTTGAGCTCCCTTGCAAGGTTTAGATCCATTGGAGTGAAGGCAAGGGCGACGTGGCCATTCTTTTTTATGAAATTTGCACATCTCTCAATGTCCATGTCTCTAGTTACTGAACTTATTAGAAACCTTTCTCCGGCGAAAGTTTCGGCAACAGCCTCAAACACCTCAGCATCCTTAACTGGATCGCCGCAGCCTCCTATTATTAGGGGAACGTCAACTGCTTGGGCCACCGCCTCCACAGTTTTCACAGCTTCTCTAGGTTTGGCATCTTTTTGAAGGGGATCTATGCTAATCAAGTGTATTGTTATTAAGTCTGCTCCAAATTTTTCGACGGCAAGCTTGGCCCAAGCCGCCGGGTCGCCAATAACATCTTTTACATGCATCTTAACGGCCTTGGCTAATGGAACTTCCATGTCGAAGACATCTACGGCGATTGCAGGGGGATAGGGCGTCGGCCTTTCAAACGTGTAGAATGCTGGGGTTGTTTCGCCTCCAATAATTATGCTTTTGCCCCTTGTTCCACCCTCGCCCTTCGTGGCTCCAAGTTTCACTTCAACAACCCTGCCAGGATATGTTTCAATGGGCGGGATGAAATCTGTCTCTATGATTTGATTTGGCTTTCCCTTAACCTTCGGAGCCTCTGCAACAGCGGCTTTTTGGGGGGCTAAAACGGGGGCGACGGCTCCAGGCTGAATCCATAATTCTAAATCGCCTACTTCCATCTCAAAGTCTTCAAGCTCTATTTCCTGAAGCTTTGCCAGAAGCTCCAAAAAGCGGGGACTTAGCTTGATTCCAAGCGCGCCTGTTTCTTTTTCCTCCTTTTCCGGCAAAATTCTCACCTTTTCTCAGGTTTTTCACTTCTAACAGTATGTATAATGACCCTCCTAGCGTAGATCTTCGCATCCTTTAAGATTATTCTAAATCCTCCAGCAGTTATCGGGAAGGTTGCAGCTGTTATAGCTGGAACAGCTGGAGCCTGCTCTAGTTCTGTAGCCTTCTCCTCTCTGCCCTCAGCAGGTATAGCCTCAACCACGGCGACGGCGACCTCCTCCTTCCAACGCTGCACCACCGGATGATTTTTTGCCCTTAGAAAGGCCTTTAACTCGTCAATTGTTTTTGCATCCTCTTCCGTGGCTATTTTATCCACAAGGTCTGGGGGTATAAAGTTTTTAACCCTCTCTTTAACCTCCTTAGGCATCCAGACAACACGGCTGTATCCACCATCAGCCTGAAGGAACTTTGGCGAGCGCATATACTCAATGGAGATTCCATGGAAGCCATCCACCTGTCTTCCGCCTGCAGTGGAATCTGCAAGTGTTGAGAAAGGAAGTCCGTTAACCGCCACGTCGGAGTAGCCTCTGTGCACTATGCCTAAACCGTCAACCTCTGGAATGTAGAAGGCCACAGCCTCGAAACAGCCACATGAGGTGTGGGGATATCCGAAACCCGTGTATAGCCAGACCCTCTGGATTTCACCCATGGTTCTCTTTTTAACAGCCTCGTTTACTCCGGAGAATTCGCCCTTAACCGGGTCGAGAATTTCGCCCTTGTCAATTTCAAATACCGGACCCTTTGGGTCTATGCTTGCTGAAGCCCTTCCGTCAAACCAGCTGATAGCCCCGCAGTTAGAGTAGCGTTGGGGCGTTATGACACAGCAGTGGGTTGGGGCGAAGGACTGGCATAGAACGCAACCGTAAAATTTGTCTACTTCCTCGTCCTTAAGCCCCCTTGCTCTCGCATCTCTCTCCTCATAGATTTTTAAGGCTTCATTATAGAAAGGCTTTATTTTTTCAGGGTCTGTTATGAAGGTTATCTGCAGTTTTTCAACTATTGGAAGCTCGCTTTTGAAAAGCCTGTGCAAAACTTTACCCAATAACTGAAATGAGTTGAAGCCCTTCTGGAAGGATTTCTTGCTTAGGCGTAGCCATATGTCGTAGCGCTGGTTCAAGTGCATAAGACCTTCAATGTAATTGCAGTAGGCATGTATGCGCCTTTCAATTACGCCTTCAAGTTCCTGATCAAGCTTGGCGCCTGCAACCTCTATGAAAACTCCTAGGGGGTAGCTTTTTCCCTCCTCTAATTCCTTCAAGTCTGGCCCTATAATGGTTATTTTGCCATCTTCGACCTCCTCAATTTTTCTTACTCTTACAAGCTCGAATTTTTCTTTGACGTCTGGTCCACCGAGTTCAACTTGCATTTCTTTTCTGCGTATGCGCTCTCCTTCGTAGACTACACCTACATCAACCGGTATGTCTTTAAACATGGACATTCTGCTTTATCTCCTTAAGTTTTGAAGTAATACTCATGATAAAGTTAAACCACTCTTTAACGCTTATGTTTGGAAGCGACCAGCTTGCTTGAGGGTTATACATATTGTCTAAATTAACGGTTACAAGGTTTGTGGCGAAGTTTTTCAAAGCTGACAATATTTCGTATGCCATGTAGTAGGGGATTCCTATGAATATAACCATGTCATAGGGGCCTTCGCTGTCAAATCCAGCCCATTCTCGATCCACTAGGCGGCTTCCCAACTCCATCAAAGACATAACGGCTGTCGGCTTATAACCCCTCTTTAGAAGCTCTCCAACCACATGAGATGTCGCTATTACCGGAATGCCCGTTCCGTGAGCAAGCTCAACCACATAATCAACAAGTTTCTTTCCATCCCACTCAAATTCAGCGATATTGTTGCCTACAACAAGAACTGGACGTAAAGCCTTTTGCATAAGGTTTACAGCCACATTGGCGTTAGCGATAACCCTAGCTCGCTTAGTCGATGTGACTTCGGCCGTTTGCCAAGGCTGCTTCAGCCACCGATACTCTTGAGGAATTATTGGCGGCGGCATTTCTCCGGATATTTTCTGCACAGCACTATACTCTGGCGGGCAAATATCGTAGCACTGTCCACATTTTGTGCATTTGCTTTGGTTTATAACGTGAATTTGGTTCTGTTGCCCTTCTATGGCTTGTTCTGAGCATACGCTATAGCATTGGTGGCAGCCTGAACATCTCTCGGGGTCTATGTAGAAAGTTAATAGTTCTTTACATACCAACGCAGGGCATCTTTTATCGAGTATGTGGGCAAGGTATTCATCCTCAAAGTACCGTAGGGTAGTTAACAAGGGATTTGCAGCAGTTTGGCCTAATGCGCATAAGGAGGCATCCTTCATCACTTCAGCTAATTCTAGTAGGTTTCTTATGTGCTCAGGCTTTCCACGGCCAGCAACTATCTCATCCAATATTTTGCAAGCTTGCTTCAGCCCTTCTCGGCAGGGTACACATTTACCGCAAGATTCGCCGCAGAGGAAGTTAATGAAGTATCGGGCAACATCAACCATGCAAGTGTCAGAGTCCATTACAATAATTCCGCCTGATCCCATCATAGCGCCTAACTTTGTGAGTTCGTCGAAGTCTATGGGCGTGTCAAGATATTCTTCAGGTATAACCCCGCCAGATGGGCCGCCTACTTGTACGGCCTTGAATCGCTTTTTGCCCCTGATTCCCCCGCCTATGTTAAAGACAATCTCCCTTAATGTTATGCCCATGGGAACTTCAATAAGGCCCGTGTTGTTGACTTTGCCGGATAAAGTGAATATTTTTGTGCCTTTGCTTCCTTCTGTGCCTATGGAGCGGAACCAATCTGCACCATTGTTTATTATTAAAGGTACAAATGCCCATGTTTCTACATTGTTGAGGACGCTGGGTTTATCCCATAATCCCTTTTCGGCAGTGTGCACGTATTTTGGCCGAGGCTCGCCTACTTTGCCTTCGATGGCGTTCATTAAGGCTGTAGATTCACCTGAAACGAAAGCGCCTGCTCCACGGTGAATTTTGACTTTAAACGAAAATCCAGATCCCAGAATGTTTTCGCCTAATAGCCCATATTTTTCAGCCTGTTCTATAGCTATTTGCATGTGCTTTACTGCCAGCGGGTATTCCTCTCTGACGTAGACAAAGCCTTCATCTGCTCCTACAGCGTAGGCGCCTATGATTAAGCCTTCAAGAATAGAGTGAGGGTTACCTTCCATTAAAGCGCGGTTTGCAAAAACTCCAGGGTCACCTTCGTCACAGTTCACTATCACGTATTTATGTTCTCCATGAGCGTTGCGCGTGGTTTCCCATTTTCGGCCTGTGGGGAAGCCTCCACCGCCACGGCCGCGGAGGTTTGACTTTTTGATTTCTTCAATAATTTGCTGGGGGGTCATATTAAACAAGGCTTTGGCTAAGGCGGAATAACCTCCAAGGGCAATGTAATCCTCGATGCTTGTAGGATCAATTTTTGCATTTGCTTCCAAGAGAAGCCTAGTCTGGTAACGATAGAAAGGCACTTCAGAAAGGGTCCTGGCAATTTTACCCGTTGCAGAGTCCTTGTAGAGTAAATGGGGCACCGTTTCGCCTTTTAATAATGTTTTGGATATTATCAGGGGAACATCTGAAGGCTTCACTTTGAAATAGAAGATTTCATGTGGGTAAACGACAACCCGCGGGCCGCCTTCGCAGAGACCTAGACAGCCAGTGCATCGAATGTCCACCTTACCTTCTAATCCATGTCTTTTTATTTCTTCTTTTAGAGCCACTAGAACCTCTTGGGCCCCCAGAGCTAGGCATCCAGTGCTTATGCAAACGGATACAACAGGTCTTTTAGGATCTCTTTTGGCAATTATTTCATTTCTTAGTTTTTCCAATTCAGACGGTGAGTTAAGCCTCTTCATGATTGCTCACTCTTAAATTTGAAATAATATTTTCAAGGGTTTTAGGTGTAAGTAAACCGTAATATTTCCCGTTTATCTCAACAACTGGGCCTAGAGCGCAGCAGCCTAAGCAGTTTACGGTTTGCAATGTAAACTTGAAATCGCTTGTGGTTTCTCCAGCTTTAACCCCAATGGCATTTTCAGCCGCCGTTACGATTCTTTGTGCACCACGTACATAACAGGCAGTTCCACAACACACCCGAACGAGGTATTTTCCTCTTGGTTGAAGGCTCATGGCCGTGTAGAAGCTCGCCACTCGGTAGACTTCACTTTCCGGTATTTTCAGCTTTTCATTAATTTTTTTTAAGGCTTCGCGGGGTATCCAATTAATTTCACGTTGGATGTCCAGCAGTAACTGTATAAGAACACCTTTTTTGCCAACGTATTTATTGATAATCCAATCTATTTTTGTTTCGATTTCCTCTTTAGGCTCCATTGCCAACCACTCCGTTGCTTTGCGAACGAGTTGCCCGAATTTCTTTTATGAGTGGGGCAAGGTTTTCTTTAGCACGGTTCTTTTTAAGGGCAGACAGTTTGGAAACCTCTTCAGCATTGACTTCTCCAATGGTTAATTCCGTATTTTCTAATAGCTTCTTACCCTTATCTGTTCGGACGATTACCGTGGAGAAGCCTTCTTGGCTTCCAACAGCACCAACAGAAACATCGGCAAAAACAGCGGCAAAGTCATTGCAGTAAATGCATCCTTTTTCTATGGCTTTTTCAAGCTCTTTCACCCGGCAAAAGTATTCCTGCCCATCAACCGTTACAGTAAATTTTCCCTTACGTATCTGGGTTTTCTCAGACGCATCCAAGTCAACGCCCAAAAGTCGTTTTGTTTCTTCCTTAATTTTATCATAGTCAAACGCTTCATAACAGAATAACCCGATTATCGTTATGTCTAGGTCTTGATATTCTTGTTGTAGCGTTTGTTGAATTTTTCTGGCTGCTCTAGCTTGGCATGGAGTGCCGACAACAGCGATTTTTCTTTCACCGTTCTTTATTAAATCTTTAAGTTTTGGAACAATCTTAACCCTTAAATATTTTGTTCCCCTTGCTTCCATCACATCTTCAAAATTTTCAGCTATGAAGGCTTCGGCGTTGTAACCGCTTCTACGTTTAACAACTATTGCTTTGTTAAATAAGCCCTTTTTAAGGCCGGAAATTAACAACGCTGTGACAACCCCTCCGTCCTGTCCTTCGATTAAGCTTTTCGCTGAAATAATTTCGCTATAAACGCCAAAGTGTTCATCTTTTTTGGGACCGATTAATGGTCTCAAAACTGAGTAATTGTTGGTTCGGACTCTTTTTGATCCGGTTGGGCATACTATTGCACATGCACCGCAACCTATACAATCTTCGGAGAACTCATCGTAAGGCGTGGTTATTACACGCCTCGTTCCTCGGTTTGCGAAGTTTATTGCTGAAACACCGATTAGTTCACTGCACACCCGTACGCATAAACCGCAAAGAATACAGTCCTCTGACTCGTTTTCAATCCACAAGCTCGTTTCCTTTATGCCGTAAAGCGAGGCGAGATTTTTTATTCGGGTGACCTTGGGACATCGCGCCAGCAGCAGTTCTAGAACTTTCCTGCGAACTTTAATTACTCTTTCGGATTTTGTTTCCACAATCAAACCGTCTTCGGCTGGATAATTACAGGACGTTACTATCCTTTTTCGGCCGTTTGGGGTGGTAACCTCTACGGAGCAAACTCTGCATGCGCCGAAGGGTGAAAGAACACGTAGATAGCATAAAGCAGGTATTTCTATGCCAATCTGCCTTGCAACCTCCAAGATAGGCGTTCCCTTTGGAGTTTTCACTTTTACTCCGTCAATCGTCAATGTTACTTCTTGGCTTTCCACTTCAAACCGCCTCTGCCCTTATACAGTCTTTTTTCTAACCATTCTGGGAAGAAGTGTTGGGTCTGGAATAGCTTTCTCTTTCCAATTCTTCTGTTCAAGAACATTTATTATTTCGTCTTTCATGGTTACAGGTATATCCGCCACTGTTCTTACAAAAAGATGGATGTCGTCTGGCAACGTGCCGTAGAAGCGCTTGTGCAAATCTACGTAATGAGTGAGCTTGATAGACCTACCTTTTGTCGTGTCATTAGGTCGCATGCAAAGTTTAGCAGCCTTAACCATGGCTTCTTCTTTGGTCTCAACAGCTATAAATAAGTGCTCAGGCGTCGGTCCACTATATACTTTTTCACCTGTCCTCGCATCGTAAACATACCAATCTTCTTCTTTGTCCGCCCTTCCCAGAAGCATGCGGCGGTATTTGCTACCGTGGGGACCCACTATCACCGGAACGCCAAGCCTCCAGAATCCTGCTGCGATTGCTGCAGCTTTTTGGGAGTATGCTCCCCATGCGAGTCCTACTGCACCCACCCGGTTATGTATATAGTCAGCAATTTCTTCATAATTACCTCTAAGATTTCGCTTCGCGAATATGTTAGCAATTTTTATCAGTGCTCCAGCTATGTGAGAGTTTGCAACGCATGATCCTACATTAACGACGCCGCCAGCTGCGAATTCCCCTGGAAACTCTTCGTACACAGTTTTGCCCTCTTCGTTTTTATACATTCCAGCGGACATTGCTGCGCATCCTGAGGTCACTACTATGTAGCGTCTTTTGGCGAATTCGCGGCACATCTCAGCGACTTCTTGGCCTCCTTTCGGGTAATTGGCGCAACCAATCATGGCTATTACCCCGGGAATCTCACCGAGCACAATGGGGCTTCCGACTTTTCTAATTTCCAAGTCTTGTATCGGGCCTCTTCCTGCCCTGCATTTGTAGATTTCCGATTTCAGCTTGTTTTCTCCAGCCCTTACTATGAAGCTGTGAACGGGTAAGTCTACTGGGCACGCTTGCTCGCAGCGACCACATCCAACACAAGCATCGTAGAGTTCAGCGAGCTTATTAAATGATCCTTGGAGGGCAGCATTTATTGCCTCTGGAATGTTAAGATCTTGGGGACAAGCGCGCCTGCATAGATTGCATTGGCGACATGTAACCGCCATATTTATAATTTCATCGTTTTCTGGAAGGGCTTTCATCTTATTCCGCAGAGGAGCAACCTTCAAGGCTACTTCCACAGCTATTTTGCCAACTTTTTCAGGATCAAGAATTAACACGCCGGGGGTTTTGCCGCTTATAAGGTCTTCCACTATGGATTCTACGCTGTCGTTTGTGCGATTGGGAAGACCCATACAGTTTTTCTCTGAGGTGACTATAACAGGGGCTTTAACCTTTTTAGCCTCTTCGAAAACGTCGCAGCGAATACATTGCTCATCTAATATAACAACATCCGCTGCACCGCTTCTTATGAAGCGCAACTGCCAAGAAATCGGCCCTACAATTTTTCCATTAGAGTAATAACGGGTTAGGTCATGGGCTGTGCAACACAGTCCTACAACTTCTATTTTTTCGTTTAAAGCACTCTCGCTGATGTAGTCGATTATTCCTATAGAGGGAATAACGTTGTGGCCTACGCATAGAATTACAGGTTTAGCTAAGTCTATGGTGCCATAGCCCAAATCCACTAATGACGCTTCTGGATCTGCCTTTGGAAAACCATAAGAGGCTATTTGAGCAATGTCTGCAACCTCCATCCCAACATGGTCTATCATGCCTGCATGAAAAACTTTTGATTCAAAGTCAATGTTACTTCCCTCCTGCCCCGTGTGCACGACTGACAATAGATGGGTAAGCTGAGTTTCAACATAGTCTAAAACTTCCTCTAAATCGCCCAGAGTTTCAGGTTTTATTCCGCAAACAAGGCGGGTTACTGGGGCCTCTACATGAACGTTTAAACCGCCCACGTCTAAGGGGGTTCTGCGACCAAATTTTTCTATTAAATGCTCTATTAGGTGACGGGCATGCCCAATATGGGTTGCCGCTCCAATACAACATGCCAAAAGCACTATCCTGGATTGCTGAGCGGACATGTTTATTCCGCATGCGCCGCGCTTGTTTCCTGTCAAGTCGCATTTACCATATGTGCATAGGCAGCATAAGTCACAGAAGGGCAGATAAAACGGCTTGTAACGCTGCAGAAGCTTCATATCCCATTCTCTTAGGGCTGTCAGCGATGGGAAAGGTGTAGGACCCATCGGCTCAGCCCATGCTTCCTCAACTATTTTTCCTATAGACAATTCAAAATTCTTTATGAGCCCAACATCAGCCTTTAATTCCCCAATCTTGACACGCAATTCTTTCTTACTCAATACAAGCCCAACCTAACGCTGTAGTAGAAGGTCTAAATAACAAACCCTAATCTTTAAGCTTTTCTGAAGTTTTCTATAAATCTGATAGGGATTACTGTCCTAGAAATGTTTAATGTATCCAGCGCTTTCCATAATCCGTTTAACTGAGTTATATGCTGGAGTGTTTGAGGGTAAGTTTAGAAGAGGTTTTCCGGAGAGGACATAATCCTCAACATTTTCGTCGTAGGCTATTCTACCCAAAAACTTGAAGGGTAAGGTTTCCATTGCTTTTTTCTCGAGGTTTTCTGGGAACCTGAAGCCGCCAACCACATAGAAGTTTTTGAAGTCTATTTTAACCTCCTTTGCCACACGATAGGCGCGTTGAACATGATCAAAGGACTTTTTAGATGGATCTATCACGTCGAAAATGTCGTCAACCCTAGTCGTTATCCGCCTGTTCAAATGCTCTAAACCTGCAGGGGAATCTATTAGAACATACTTGTAGTTTTTTGTAAGCTTTTCAAGGGCCCCCTTCAGAGCGGCGTCTGGAAGACAGTAGCACCCCTCAATCCACTTTGTTCCGACAGCTATAAAATCGAAGTATTCGCCTTCATACATTCCATGTGTCCATATCCTGCTTTCAATACGTTCTGATGGCGGCACGCCCACTGTGGTTCCGCCTTCAACTAGAAAGGTTTCCACAAGAAGTTCAGAAATGGATTTCTTACCCTTTTCATGGAGGTCTACGCCGACCATTTCGCCAAGGTTCTGATCCGGGTCCGTGTCCACTAGGAGAAGCGGCGTCTCCCCAAGTTCAATAAAGTACTTCGTCATAAGAGCCACGAAGCTTGTTTTTCCGCTTCCACCTCTACCCATTGTTACAAGTAGTCTCATATGCCTCTCAGCCTCGCCTATCCACTCTCAGTCAAACTTATTTATGTATCTCTTCTGCAGTAGCTTTTCAAACAACCTTTCAATAGCTTTTATTGCTTCGGACTCGCCGAATTTAAGCGGGGTTTCCCCGAGCATTTCGGCTTCTACAATTTTTTGGTCGAAGGGTATAAACTCTAAAACTTCCATGCTTGCTTTTTCCGCGAAGTTTTCAATAATCTTCCTTTGAGCTTCATTTTCAATTTTGTTTCCAACAATGAAGGCTTGTTTTATTCCGGTTTGGAGGCTTAACTCGTGGAGACGTTTTGCCGTTTCAAGGGCTTTCATGTTGGCGTTAACCACAATGAGCATGGTGTCAACATGTTGGACTGTTCCCCTGCCCATATGTTCAACACCGGCTTCCATGTCTAGGACGACAGCTTCATCCCTTTCAACAACCAAGTGCCTAAGAAGCGAACGTACGACAGCGTTTGCTGGGCATGTGCATCCGGAGCCCATGGAACGCACAGTCCCCATGACTATCAGGTTAACGCCCAACGGTGTCTTAACAGAATAGTCACGTACAATATCATCTACTGTAAAAGTTAGGCGATAGACGCCTGCATATCCTGTGGAAGTTTTCGATTCTATAAGTTGTTTGTTTTCTGAAATGGGAACAATTTTTTCGGCCTCTTCAGGAGTTAACCCCAGTGTTAAAGCGAGGTTTGGAGAGGGATCAGCATCTATGGCTATTGTCTTGAAACCCCTTTTGGCAAAAGCGTAAGCTAGACCAGCGGCCACGAGAGTTTTACCAACTCCACCCTTACCGGAAACGGCTATCTTCAAGGCTTACACCGCTTAATTGTTCATATCCTTTCAAGGAGGGCGGCAAAAATAAGCGGCAAAACCACTGTGGCATCGGCTTCTATAGTGACTGTTCTGGCTTTTTCCATTATTTTTCCCCAGGATATAGCCTCGCGGGGTCTAGCTCCGGATAGGCTTCCGTCATACTCAACGGCTGTTGTTATGTACACCGCATAGTCCAGTCCGTTTTTGAACTGGTTCCACCATAAAACATGATGCTTTGATATGCCCCCACCTATGATGAGGGCTCCGGATCTCTTAGCCTTCCAAACTAGATCGCTTAGTAACTGCTCATCCTTCAGAATGTCTATTTTAAGGTCGTTTTCTTGGGAGAACTGCCAAATCTGGTATCCGACCGCGCCATCTGTTATTCCGGGAACTATCACTGGAATTTCATTTTTCCAGCACCAATAAAGGAATGAACTTTCATTAAGTCGTTTACCCAGTTCCCAGCATAATTCATATGTGGCTAACGTTTTTTTACCCTCTGATTTGAGCCCATTAAGAAATTTTAACATTTCAGCCTCGATTATCTCGCCGTAGGATTCGCGGGGTACAAGGACGTTTCCAATTCTATGGATGCCCTTTCTATAGAGTTCCTTGTCATCCATGAAGAAGTCGCCTTGATAGTATTCCCTATAGCATCGGGCCAAGTCATGGTCTAAAGTGCCGCAGGTTGTAACTATTACGCTAAACCATTCCCTCTTCACCATTTCTTTTATTATGCCTCTGGTTCCAGTTGCCATAATGCACGCTGGAAAGGAGAGAAAATTCAACGAATCATTATCTTTCATCATTTCCTCTAAAATATCCACACCTATTGCCAGATTTTTCGCTGTAAAGCCTCCGCTTTCCTTCATTTGCCTTATAAGCATATCTGCAGATATACCCTTTGATACTTCGAAGTCTTTCACTTTATCCATGAGATGCGCCAGGCTATTCTAGTCCCTTGAAGAGCCATGATAAATCTGGAACTTTCTCCCTTTTATCTATTCTTTCAGCCAAAGCGTGAACTATGATGGGCAGGGCTATCGTTGCATCACAGTAGCATTGAACATTCCGACCTTCCTTAGCCTCTTTGCCCCAGCTTATAGCCTCTTCGAAGGTACATCCTGAAAGCCCACCCCATTGCGGCGAGTCTGTTGTGATCTGTATTGCATACTTGTGGGGATGGGCATGCTCACCCCTCCTTGATTCTGTAAGGCTGACACTGACTGTTGTTAACTGAATGAAGTCCTTGGGAACACCGCCGCCAATGTATATGACACCGCTGTTTTCGGCTCTAGCTTTTATTTCAGTAAGCTGTTCAAAGTCCCTCATCTGGTCGATGGTTATATCGAAGTCGCGGCCATATTTCCTATTTAGAAGGTAGGCTATCCCGTAGCCGCTGTCGACTATGGCTGGACAGAAAACAGGAACCTTATTCTCGTAGGCTTTAGCCACTATGCTTTTTATTCCAAGGGATGAAAGTTCTTTTCCGAAAAGATAGAGAAATTCTGCAGAAGAGTACTTGCGTTTCGGATCCAACTTCTTC
>CAZAPQ010000104.1:0-8575 GCA_964487415.1 uncultured Candidatus Bathyarchaeia archaeon
GTTCAGCTTAAGGAGAAATACAAGGAGGACATTGAAGTTTACGTTTTCTACATGGACATGAGGACAAACTTCAAGGGATTTGAAGAATTCTACCAGAGGGCAAGGGAGCTTGGAGTAAACTTCATCCGCGGAAGGGTAAGCCGCATTGTGGAGGTCCCGGAAACCAGGAACCTGATAATCCACGCGGAAGACGCTAACCTTGGCATGCCAATAGAAATAGAGGCTGAAATGGTTGTTCTAGCAACAGCAGCAATACCTAAGAAGGGCTCAGAGGATATTTCCAGAATTCTAAACCTTACAAGGGGCGCTGACGGCTTCTTTATGGAAAGCCATCCTAAGCTTAAACCCTTGGACTCTCCTACGGACGGAATATTCTTGGCTGGCGCTTGCCAAGGGCCAAAGGATATACCCTACAGCGTTTCCCAAGGCTGCGGTGCAGCTGCCCGCGCGGCAACTGTGCTTTCAAAGCAGAAATGGAAAATTGAGCCCATTATTGCCGTTGTTGATCCAAGCAGATGTAGGAATGTAACTGCGAGGTGTGGAATATGTGCTGAGCGTTGCCCCTACGGGGCTATTAAAATTGCTGAAAAGCAACCTGCAAATGTTATAACAGCCATGTGTCACGGCTGTGGAACATGCGCTGCAGAGTGTCCCGCGGACGCCATAACACAGATGCACTTTACAGACGCCCAGATATTGGCTCAGCTGAGAACAGCCCTTGAAAAGGACCCAGAAGACAAGATCCTAGCTTTCCTATGTAACTGGTGCAGCTACGCTGGCGCAGACCTAGCTGGAACAAGCCGCTTCGAGTATCCGCCGACTATACGCCCAATAAGGGTCATGTGCTCCGGAAGGGTTGACAGGGACTTTGTCCTAGAGGCTTTCAGGCTTGGGGCAGGTATGGTTCTAGTTGCTGCATGTCACCTGCCCTATGACTGCCATTATATCAGTGGGAACTGGAAAATGAAGGCTAGGATGGATGCGCTGGCGCCCATGCTGCATAAGCTTGGCCTAAGCCCAGAAAGATTCAGAGTGGAGTATATTTCCGCTGCTGAAGGCGTGAAGTTTGCAGAGTTAATCAAAGAAATGACTGAGCAGATGCGGGCAATTGGCAGAGATCGAATTAAGGCTGAGAATGAGAAGCTTCGTCCTGTGCTTGAGAACATGCTCAAGCGAAAAGAGAAAAGGTAGCAGAAAACTTTTATGAGTGTTAGTTAATTCGTAGGCTATGGCTGAACAAAAGCTGATATACCTACTTTACGAGCTGATGAAGGATTCCAAAAGAAGCGATAGGGAGCTTGCAAAAGCAATAGGCGTTTCCCAGCCAACCATCACCAGAATGAGAAAAAACCTTGAAAATCTTGAGTATATCCGCGAGTACACTGTGATACCAGCCCTTGAAAAAATCGGCTTCGAAATACTTGCCCTAAACTTTCTGTCAGCAAATCTAACCCCTGAATTTAATGACTGGATTTCTAAAAATCCCAAAATAATATTCGCAAGCACTGGCGAAGGGGCAGAGGGCAACACTCTACTTTTGGCTTCAATTCATAAGGATTTTACAGATTTTTCAGAATTCATCAGTGAAATCAGAAAACTTTTCGCTTCAAATGTCCAAAGTCTTAAAAGTTTTCTCTCCTCTCTAAAGGTGGACGTGGTTAAGCCTTTCTCCTTAAGAAATTTAGAGCGAATCCAGCCTAAACCGTCTAAATAAGCGATGTGTAATAGCGCCAGCAGCTAATGTTGCGCCTCCTATTGCAAAAGCGTGAAGCGAGGTAAGGGCTGTAAAAACTAAAAAAATCATACACGTAATTGCCCCAAAAAAAGACACTATTGGTGTATATCTTCTTTTTTCGATTTTTAACTTCAAGGCAGCAACGTTGGTCAATGTATAATAAAAGAGCAAAGCAAAATTGCTAACCGCCACAACGCTTGCTATATCAATCAGAAGGACAAGCAGGATCATAACGACCCCAAAAATTCCAATGGAATAATGCGGCGTGTTATATTTTGAATGAAGTTTCCCAAAGACCTGTGGTAAATCTTCCCTCCTTGCCATGGCATATGCCATTCTTGAAACTCCCAAAATGGTTGTGAGCAATACACTGGCTGTGGCGATAAGTCCTCCAGCGGAGACAATATAGACCGCCAATGGATTTTTAGAAGCACCTATAGCCTCAATGAGGGGTGATCTTGCCTCTGCAAGTTTGTCCGCGCCTATGAGGCCTACTGACACGATACCCACAAGAATATAGACGATGGTGGAAATGGTCAAAGAAATTAATATGGCCCTTGGTACGTTTCTTTTTGCATCTTTAACTTCTTCGGCTATAACAGCGACCCTCGCAAGTCCTCCGTAGGCAAAGAAGATGTAGAAAGCTCCGGAGAGAACTCCCCATTGGAAGGGATTGAAGGGGATTAAATTTGAAAAATCCACGTATATCATCCCATAAATTACAAAAAAGCCGAGTATCCCTAACTTTGCAGCCACTAGAATGTTATTTAAAAAAGCGGATTCGCGAGCTCCCAAAAAGTTAAGAATGGTAAATAAGGCACAGAGGGAAGCTGCAACCCAGTTTGGAGGAAGTAGCGTAAAAAAAGAGCAAAAATAATGGGCAAAGCCCAAAGCCACAGCTGAACCTGCAAAGGTGTTGGATATAACCCACATCCAACCTGTTAAAAATCCTACAAATGGTGAGATAAGCTGATATGCATACTCGTAAATGCTTCCCTCTCGAGGCTGCCATGAGGCTAATTCTGAGAAACTTAGCGCTGTAAAGAGAGAGATCACGGCGGCTATTAGCATAGATACTGCCAATGCTGAGCCAGCATAGCCGGAAGCTATACCCGTGACGACAAATATTCCTGCGCCAACTATGGCGCCAATATTTATGGCCACAGCGTCGCATAGTCCTAAAGTGGGCTTTAACCTGTTTTGCTGCTGATTCTTGCTTGCACCCATTTTGTGAGGACAACCCTTTGAATTTGCCAAATTATACTATGTAATTCCTGTCGGTTCTTTCAAAGTCCTTAACTATTTCCATAATTCTGTTGGATGCGCCATCATGGTTCAGCGGTATCCCCTTTAACAATATCCATGGGCTACCTTTTGCAATGGCGGTAACTATGTGATTCTCTCCAAAGCATTGGCTGGCCACTTGATATACAAGGTTCTTAACCTCCAGCTCGGAAACGTATCCAAGGGCATGGATGTACTCGTGGAGTAGAAGATTGTATATAAACGCATTAATGACGCGCCTAGATTTTGTTGAAGCTTCAACAATTTGGACAAGAGTCTTATTTAATATTATGTTGTTTGTTCCAATGGGATGATATGCTCCTAGTCTTAAAGGTAAGTCCTCAAGAAACAGCATCATTCCGGCTCTGCGCCTTTTCAAAGTATGCCACACCGAATCTTTTACAACCTCCCATATTTCACCATAACTTGAAGCTCTTTCAAGTCTTATACGATATGCTTCAGTATCATTATCCGCCAATTTGGCCCCTTCTAATCAATTGTAAAAGTGTAGGTTAAAACATAAAATTGTTTTGAGCGCATTCAAGAAATTTAAATAAGCTTGGCTTATCCATAAATTTTGGACGATGAAGAGATCGAGGTACGCTGAATTGGTGATTGCTTTTTCCGCTCCTGAGTCCAAAATAGAAGCCTAGCTGGATACTGACGCAAAAAGGATGAAGGAAGCGTTTGCCTATACTTTTTCAGAAGATCCTGTGAAATATGCCCATATGCTTACTACGATTAGCGATAGGAAGGCACCTGCAAGTCCTGAAATGAGATACTTAGCGCTCAAGAATGCTGGCAGCAGTGCTATGAGGGCTGGAACCACATAGTCGGCTGTAAGCTGAGCTATGACTCCTGCTATGAACCCTAGGAGGGCAACAAGTCCAAATATCTTAAGCCTTTCGCCCATTTTACCACCTAGCTTAGACATATTTTTAGGCTTCTTTTTAGTCTAACTTACATATTTTTGTCTATTAGCTCAAAAACAGCAAGCATATGTTTTCGTTAAAAAATTAAAGCCTAAAAGCATTCCACCTGAAGCATATATCTCTATGTATATAGGCAAATATTACCAGCATATTAACAATGTATAAAATTCTGCTTTGGCTTCTAGCCCTACACGGAGGAGTAGGCATTGTCAGAGAGATTTGCTAAACGTTGGGAAGAAAAGGAAATTAATCAACCGTTCACCGAACGCATCAAAGAGGCTGTGAGACCTCCAGGTCCATTGAAGCCAAGGCTTGACATGGCCATCAGGCGTATAGAGCTGCAAATCCAAAAGTTGGATCAGGCAAGTGAAAGATTCAGCCAAAGAGATAAGTCGATATTCGCAAGAATTGTTGATGCCTATACAAAGCATGACATGGCTAGAGCCAATGTTTTTGCCAATGAGCTGGCGGAAATAAGGAAAATGGAAAAGATGATAATGCATGCCCGGCTTGCCCTTGAGCAAATAGTCTTACGGTTACGCACGGTTACAGAACTCGGTGATGTGGTTTCAACTCTAGGTCCAGCCATCAGTGTGCTTAGAGCCGTACAAGTTGGAATGACTAATGTGTTTCCAGAGGCGGAAAGGGAACTCGGGCAAATAAACAATCTATTGAGCGGCATAATCGTAGAGGCTGGACAGAGCACAGGGCTTTCCATAAACTTTGAGGCAGCCAATGAGGATGCCCAGAAAATCCTCAGCGAAGCCGCAGCTGTGGCTGAGCAGAGAATAAAGGATAAGTTTCCGGAACTTCCAGCTGGGATACCATCAGTTCCATTGGGTGAAAAATCCTCAACTGAAACTTCGTAGAAGGTGATGAATATGTGCCAAAGCCCCAACCTTTTTTTAATTCTTGGCAGAGAGGTTAAAGATGAGTATGGCTATGTACTTGGCGAAGTTGCATCCTTCGCCGTGAAACCCAGCGGGATTATAGACTCCATTTATATTAAACACAAGAGTGGAAAATTTACAAAGCACCCTATAGAAAACATTAAATTCGATGGTCAAGAGGTTGTTTTAATATCAAGTCTCAAATTAGAAACAGAAAATTTATGTGATAAAATTCCATTAATTTGGCGGAAGGACCAAGCCCTAAAGGAGCTCGTTGAAAGGAATAAGATATCTCCCGAGGTTTACGAGGACCTGCATGCCAGTTTTGAGGGTGCCTTAAATCAGCTGAAAAGCGAAGCCCAGGCGCTACTTGAAAAAATAAAAATTGAAATTGAAAGGTGTAACAAAGAAATTAGAGAATTGAATTACGCCCTTGTCCATTTAGAAGTCGAACATGAAATAGGCGAAATTCCAGACTCTTACTACAGCAAGACCCTTTCGATGATACAGGAATGTCTAAAGAAGGTTAATGCTGAAAAAGCCGATCTTGAAGCTTTAAGAAGCAACCTTTCAAATATTCTTTTAGGCGAAGCTCCCTGCAAACCGTCTGCTGAAATATCTGATGTAAAGACTGAAGCTCCTAGTTTACCTGAACCTCCAACTATGGTTTACATGAAGGATGTCGGCGGATAAAAATAATTCCTTGACAACCAGTAGGCGGAGGGAGTGAAGATTAAAAACCCTTTTGCCTCCCCTCCCCCTCTGCAAGAGGTTATTGATGTTTCAATGCGAAAGTTGAAAGTCCAGCAGTACAAGATATCACAAGCCTCTTTCAGATTGAAGGAAAGAGATAAACTGCTTTTCCAAAGTTGTGTAACCGCCTTAAATAATAATAACAAAGAGAGGGCAGCTATCTGCGCCAGCGAACTTGCAGAGGTTAGGAAACTAATAAGCTTTCTCCAACAAGTAGAACTTGCAATTGAAAGGGTTATCCTAAGACTCGAAACGATAAAGGAGTTAAGCTACATAGTCGTCGATTTGAAACCAGCCCTTAAAGTGTTGCAGGATGTTTCAAAACAGCTCTATGCAGTTTTGCCTGAGGTTTCGCTGGAATTAAAAGAAGTTAATAATGTGATAAGCGAGACTATGTACTCAACTAGAATATCCGAGGAAAAAATGGTGATACCTGCAGGCAAAGCAACCTTGGAGGGTGAGCAGATCCTAGAAGAAGTTTCAGCTTTCCTAGAAAAGGAGTTAAACGAAAAACTTCCAGAACCACCTGTTGACATCCCTCCGGCAAGCGTAGCAAAAGTGCAAGCCAAGGAACCAATCAGACAAATGGTGGCTTTAGAAGCTTCATGCTCTCATGTTTCCGGCAAGGAATCCATCAGTGGGGACGAGGGGTGTAACGGGAACTTCTTCTCAGTGAAAAGGTCTGAAATTCAAGAGGTTTCTCTCAAAGTCAGAAAGACATCCCTTGAGGAAGCATTGTTAGAGTATGTACGGCAAAGTGGCGGAGAAATAGACTTAGTGCGATGTTCTCGTGAGTTGGACGCTCCCTGTGATGAAGTTGAAAAAGCCTTGCATAGCTTGGGCTCAAAAGGTAAAATAAGGATAGAAGTGGCGAGAGGTTGAAGCGATGGAAGCTTCCCAAGAACTTGAAAAGGCAGCGACAAATTATGCTTTGGAGGCTATCCGCTTAGATAAGCAAGGCGCGAGAGGCATGGCTATAACGATGTATCAGAAAGCCGTAGAAAGCCTTCTTAAGCTTGTTCAACTATATCCTGAATACAGCCTAAACAAGATTTACATTCAAAGAGCCATAGCCTACCAAGAAAGGATTAAGGTGCTTCAGGGGGCCATAGGCCCAACCGGGCCGCAGGCAGAGGTAAAGGATGCTGAGGATGCAAAGTCGCTTTCTGAAGATAGAAAGGCTAGTTATGAGGAGTTAATTATTAAGGAAAAGCCTAATGTCAAGTGGGATGATGTTGTTGGCCTTGAAACAGCCAAAAGGGCCATAAAAGAGGCAATAGTTTATCCCGTTCAGAGGCCGGATCTATTCCCGTTGGGCTGGCCGAGGGGAATTCTCCTCTTTGGACCTCCGGGCTGCGGTAAAACCCTGTTAGCTGCAGCCGTGGCCACAGAAATAAATGCTGTTTTTATGTCGGTGGATGCTGCTTCAATAATGTCCAAGTGGCTTGGCGAGGCTGAGCAAAATGTTTCCCGTCTCTTCGAATCTGCAAGGAAATATGCCACAGAAGAAAAGAAACCAGCAATAATATTTATTGACGAATTAGATTCGCTTATGGGGAAGCATTCCAACGAAGTAGGCGGGGAGGTTAGGGTTCGAAATCAATTCTTAAAGGAAATGGATGGAATAATAGATAAGGGCAAAAACCTTCATGTATACATAATAGGCGCTACGAACAAACCATGGGATTTAGACTGGCCATTCATTAGACGCTTCCAGAAAAGAATTCTTGTACCCCTGCCAGACTTCCATGCCCGCTTAATGATGTTTAAACATTACATACGCAACATTCCACTGGCTTCAGACGTCGATCTCCATGAATTGGCTAGGCTCTCTGAGGGCTTCTCAGGAAGCGACATTAAGGATGTCTGTCAATCAGCACACTTGAAGGTTGTAGGCGAATTTTTCGAATCCGGTCAGGCGGCTAACAAGCTGGCCAAGCCAAGACCCCTAAGAATGAGTGATTTCAGGCAAATCCTTGAGGAAAGAAAACCAAGCGTCTCCCTCGACATGTTAACGCTTTATAATCGCTGGTTCGAAGCCTTTAAAGCTCTTTAATAGGGGCGCCGGGATGGAGAAACTTGGAGAAAATAATTTTCTATTTCTTAGAAACCCTTCTCCCCCTCCATAAATTCTCTCCAAGTTCCATAATCCACGGCGCCCCTAAGCCCTTGATTTATTAATAGCATTCTCAACAACATCTACTATTAAATTTTCATCTTTTAAAACGTCTATGTATGGAACATTTAAGTTAAGCCCCTCAGGCCGATGGGGTCCTGTGAAGGCAATTATGGGATTAAAAGTTTTTAAGGCTTCTAAGGCTTCTTCAGCGGATTTTAAAGACACAATCTTAGGTATCTTCTCATTTTTTTGAAGAATATTCCTGAATCCTTCTATTAGAACAACATCAATTCCTTTGCATTTTTCTAGTATCTGCTCCAGCGACAATGTGCTTGTATCTATATTTTCAATAATGGCTATCTCGTTTGGGGCAACACTTATCGCCATCTTTGCACCGGACATCTTAAATCTCCAGGTGTCCTTACCAGCAGTATCTATCGTAAAATTCTCTTCTGGAATGTGCTTAATAGCAGCAATTTTATAGCCTCTCTTGCTTAACCCCCTTATTAGGGCCTCAATTACGGTTGTTTTTCCAGATTTTTTGCTTCCCACGACAGCTACAACTTTTACTTCCAAATTTCCACCCTATTTTTCCATCTCTTCTTCAAAAATTCTCTTTAATGTGTTCTTTTCGATCTTAAGATCCTTTGAAAGATTCTTTATCCATCCTATGTAGCTCCTAAAAACGTTCTGCATTATTTCTGCCTTTTCGTCACTCGGTAGCTCCTTTTCTTCAGCGAGGAGTAATGCAAACCATTTACCCATATCGGAGAGCCTGTAAACCTTAACCCATGCAGTGCGTTCCTTACTCTCAACTTTTTCCATTTCCTCCATCAAAACTCCGAGCTTGGTTAAAGTCTTC
>CAZAPQ010000105.1:0-2104 GCA_964487415.1 uncultured Candidatus Bathyarchaeia archaeon
ATAGCGGGTGAAAAATGTGAAAGTGGCTATAATAACCATTAAGCTCTTGGAGGAAAGCGCGGAAAAAAGCATTAAGGACCTTGAAAAGGAACTGCTCAATTGGTTTAAAGAGAACACTTTCCTTATACCATGGGCACAGGATATTAAAAACGTTAAAGTTAAAGAAAACTCAGAAACCCAGGCTTTCCATTACGACATATCCTAGAATGGCAAATGCCAAAAAGCAAAGTAACAGCCAAACAGCGTCTAAATCGCGCTGATTCCTCTTTGAACTTTCATCATTCATAAAGGGTCCCCGAGACACTGTTCTGGGCTTTTTGGCTAAAGTCGGGAAAAGATTTTATGAAACAGAGATTAATATTCTGAATCGACAAACGCGGGCCGGTGGTCTAGCTGGTTAACCAGTAATGGGCCAAGGGACGTCGCCCTCACACGGCGAAGGTCACCGGTTCAAATCCGGTCCGGCCCACTAAAACCCATCTTAATTTAGGTTCAGGAAATGTTTGAGCTAATTGATGTTGCCCTCGGAAAAGAGAAGGCCGAATTAGTCATAAAAAACGGATCTTTGCTTAACGTTTACACCGGCGAAATTCTTGACGGTTTCTCCGTAGCCATTAAAGGCGAGAAAATAGCCTATGTGGGCAGAGATGCCGATCACACAATCGGCGCAGAAACAAGAGTTATAATGGCCAAAAACCAGGTTCTGATTCCCGGATTTATAGACGCCCATGCGCACATGTTCGCATTCTGCAGGGTTGACGAGGCTGTGAAATATGCCATAAAAGGCGGAACTACAACAGTGATAACCGAAGTGATAGACACATTCTTTCACGTAGGATACCCTGGACTCAGAGAGTTCATGGAAGCCGCCAAAATTCAGCCAATAAAAATATTCATGCTTTTGCCAGGATCCCCATTCATAGGCGAATCCCCCAAGAAACAACAGCTTACAGGCGAAGAAGCGGATAGCCTACTCAAACAAAGCGAGGTGCTAGGAGTCGGCGAAATATATTGGCCCTATGTCCTACGAAAAGATGAAAACGCATTAATGCTCATCAGGGGAGCTCTAGCACGGAACAAGAAAGTGGAAGGACATGGAGCAGGGGCAAGGGACAAAAACTTGGCAGCCTACGCCTCCGCAGGCGTCTCCTCCTGCCACGAAGCAATAAACGCTGAGGAGACCCTTGAACGCTTGAACCTTGGATTCACCACAATGATTAGGGAGGGAAGCATAAGACAGGACCTTGAAGCCGCCGCAGCCATAAAGGATAAGATACATGATTTTAGAAAACTCTGCCTAGTAAGCGACGGATTATTCCCAAAAGACCTCCTGGAAAGGGGCTATATGGATTATATTGTCCAAAAAGCCATAGACCTAGGATTCGACCCAGTCAAAGCCATCCAAATGGCAACAATAAACCCAGCACAACATTTCTCTTTAGACGGCATCCTCGGGGGGATAGCCCCAGGCAAATACGCTGACATCCTACTGGTTCCAAGCCTAAGCAAAATTAAGCCTAAACTCGTCATAAGCAATGGTAAAATAATCGCAAAAAACGGGAAACTCCTCGCACAACCAAAGAAACCAAAGTTCCGCATGTGCATGAAACCCATAAAACTCAAGAGGAAAATACTGCCCTCAGACTTTCAGGTTTACGCCGAAGGAACAGAAGCCAAAGTAAGAATTATAAAATTCGTTGGAGAGCTCGTAACAAAAGAGACGCAAGCAACTCTTCCAGTCATCGAAGGAAAAATAAAATGCAACCCTGAAAAGGACATACTCAAAGTCGCAGTAGTTGACAGGTGTCAGCAACAAGAAAGGGTTTTCACGGGCTTCGTAGAAGGCTTCGGAATAAAAAGCGGAGCCCTCGCCTCAAGTGTCGCCTGGGACACGCCCAACCTAATCGTCATAGGCGCAAACGAAAAAGACATGGCCAAGGCCGTGAACAGAATATCAATACAGGGTGGAGGAATAATTCTGGCAGAGAATGGCAAGGTCTTAGTTGAGCTTCCCCTCCCAATAGCGGGGACAATGTCAGATTTGCCCATGAAAAGCTTAGCCAAAAAACTGGAGGACATGAGGCTAAAGCTAAGGGAGCGCGGA
>CAZAPQ010000106.1:0-4640 GCA_964487415.1 uncultured Candidatus Bathyarchaeia archaeon
GCACCAAAAGATATGTTTAAAATCAAGAAATGATCCGAAGGAGGTGATTTTTTGGAAAAATCCAAAACTTATTCCCTACCCCAGCTTCCATATGGCTATAAGGACTTAGAGCCCTACATGTCTGAAGAGCAGCTGAAAATACATCACACTAAGCATCATCAAGCCTATGTTAACGGAGCCAATTCGATAATCCAAAAACTGGAAAACGCAAGAAAGGAAAACATAGACTTGGACATGAAATCCACCCTAAAAGAATTATCATTTAACATAGGCGGACACCTGCTCCACTCGCTTTTCTGGGCAAACCTTGCCCCGCCAAGTAAAAGCTCTGAAAAGCCTGGCGGAACCCTGGCTGATGCAATAACTAAGGAATTTGGAAGCTTTGAAAGATTCAAAAAGGAGTTCACACAGGCCGCTTTAAGCGTTGAAGGCTCAGGCTGGGCGGCGCTAACCCTTTGTATGCAGCTAGGCAGACCTATGATAATGCAGATAGAAAAGCATAACATGAACGTTTACCCATCATTCCCAATCCTCCTGGTGCTGGATGTTTTCGAGCATGCCTACTACATTGACTACAAGAATGATCGGGCAAAATTCGTTGAAGCATTCTGGAAAATAGTAAATTGGAACGAAGTTGATAGGCGGCTGACTGCAGCCCTAAAATAGTAAGGTGAAACATCATGCCACAAATTCTAATCCTCTACTACAGCAGAACCGGAAACACAGAGAAAATGGCCAAAGCTATATCTGAAGGAATAAAAGTGCTTCCCGGCTTCGAAGTGGAGCTTACTTACCGTGCTAATCCCGAATCACTTAAAGATTATGACGCCATAGTTGTTGGGGTGCCAACGTATCATCATGACATGACCATGGACATCAAACAACTTTTCGAAGAAGCAGCTGTCAAAAACATCAACCTCAAAGGTAAGCTCGGCGCAGCCTTCGGCTCCTATGGATGGAGCGGTGAGGCTCCGAAGCTTGTTCTTGAAATAATGAAAAACCGCTTTGGAATGGATGTTATTGAGCCGCCCCTGCTAATTAGATATACTCCAGACCAGGCTGGACTTGAAAAGTGCAGAGAATTCGGAAGGAAAATCTCTGAAAGACTAGTTAAGAAGTAGGTCTTATGGTGTGAAAAATGGAGTCAAAAAGCGATTTGCTGAAGTTTATTGAAGGACAAATCAAAATTGAACGGGAAATAGTGGAGTCGCTTAACCGCGCCGTAGCAGACATTGGAAACCAGCCTGTCAAAGGAGTTTTGCAGGGAATATCCTTAGATTCCCTTAAGCATGCTGAAATGTATGATTCAGCATTAAAGCTGTTAACCACAGTGCCGCAGGCTCTCTCCCAGGAACAGTTGGATAGGCAAAAAGAACTCGTGGAGAAGCATATACGTATAGAAGCCGAGTTAATAAAGAGAATAGAAGCTGAGCTTCCCAAAATCGAAAATGAAAAAGTGGGTCTCCTTTTAAAGGCTATACTGGCTGACGAGCGGAGACATCATGAGCTTTTAAGGAAAGTGCTGGAAATTCTCGTTCGCGGTGAAACTATAACTGAGGATGACTGGTGGGACGCCCTCTGGAAAGATGTTCCATATCACGGGGCTCCAGGAGGATAATAACCTGAGTATGTTTTAAATTTTAAAATTAATAATTTATGGAGGTGAGAATGCTTGGCTTCTAAGAAGCTTTTAGAAATGCTTAACTCTGCCATAGCTAGGGAACTGCAGGTTTCCATTCAATATATCTGGCAGCATGTCCAATGGAGCGGCGTAAAAGGATTCGCTGTTCAGGAGGAACTAAAGAAAATAGCGATAACCGAAATGAAACACGCTGAGTCTATTGCTGAGAGACTTGTCTATTTAGGTGGAACGCCTACAACAAAGCCGAACGAAATATTTGTGGGCAAAACCCTTAAGGAAATGATCGAACGCGACGTTAAAGACGAGGAAAACGCAATAACCCTATACAAGGAAATAATCACTCAAGCCCGCGAGGAAAAAGACGTTACCACAGCTAGGTTGTTCGAGGAAATTTTAGAGCAAGAAGAAGAACACCATGACTTCTTCACAAGCCTTCTCGAAGAACTCTAAAGCCAAATCTCCCTCAACTCCAGACCCCCATTTTTATGTTTTTGAACGTTAAATAACATTCTTTTGAGGTGCTAATTTGAAAAGTAACTTGAAAAGAGCCATAGTTATAGTTCTACTCGCACTCCTTGTATATGCAGCCTCTATAATTTTCATTACGTCATTCAATACAATGGGCTTATTCACCTTTGGAGAACTTATATTCTTTCTTTCAACCCTCTTTATGGACCCCGTTTCAAATGCTTTAATAGGTGGAGTTGGCTTTTCGCTGGCCAGTTTCTGGCTTGGCTATACACATTATTTGCCTGCTTCCCTGATCATTAAGGGTTTAGCGGGCTTCGCCATCGGGAAAATCCGTGGATATAAAAAGTTGATGAATAAGCTTTTAAGCGTATCATCCAGTTTACTCCTATTTTTTCTCTTCTGGTTTGTAGGGGTTACAATTTATTCTGGAGACATATACCTCGGATATATTAGTATCCCATTTCTTGGGGAGGAAGTTTTAAAATTTGGGGGTTTGTGGGCTGTTGGCTTGCATCTACCATGGTGGCTGTGGACCGCAATCAGCCTGATACTGGCTTGCTATGTCCTTCTTACAGGATTAAAAAGAACAAGCAACCATGCCCTACCAGCTCTACCGCTGCTGGCTGGCTGCTCCATTATAGTTCTCGGATATTTTATCTATGAAAGTTTCGTGTTGCCGGCAATGTTCAGCGTTAAGGTTGATTCCACGGCTAACATTAAAATAAACATGGGACAGTCCATCCTCGGAGCGACAATGGCCCTGATTATCGGCATGGGTTTTCAAGGCTTAAAAAGGAGAATTATAAATCAAGGCTTAAAAAGGAGAATTATAAAAAGGATTAATTACTTAACATAGCTGAGGGATGTGCCCAATTATGGGTAAACTGGCAGTAATCATTGAATTTTTCGGGGTTGCCCTTACAGTGTTTATTATAATCCTGTACTACGTGCACCTCATTGAACTTTCAGAATTTCCTATTGAAAGGATGCGTTATACCGCCATTATATACTCGGCTGCCACCGCTTTCTTCACCCTATCATTAAGCATGGGACTAACCGCACTCGCGGTTCGCAGGGAGAAAAAGGCTTTCTGGTTTATGCTAATCTCAGCTATAGCCGCGGCTCTAGGATACATTTTTCCATGTCATAGGCTTTGGATATTCGGTTATGCGGCGGCGCTAAATGAAACTATATTAATTGCCATAATTCACGTAGGGCTGCTTGCCCTCGCAGCTTTTCTGTTGAAGAGGCAAAACACATATGCTTGATATTTCAGATGCCTAATTTGGAAGGCTAGCCATGAAAGCTATGGTTCTAAGGCGAATAGCCCCCATAGAAGAGAACCCATTATGCCTTGAAGATCTCCCGAAACCCGCGCTGAAGCCCAGAGAGGTTCTTATCAAGGTTTCGGTTTGTGGGATCTGCCGCACAGAGCTTGATGAGATCGAGGGGAGGCTTAAGCCTAAACTTCCGGTCGTGCCAGGGCACCAGGTTATTGGGAGGATCGTAGAAGCCGGCGAAAACGTATTAAGGTATAGGGTAGGCGATAGAGTTGGCGTTGCTTGGATATACTCTTCATGTGGTAAATGCTACTTCTGCAGGAGAGGTCTTGAAAATCTATGCCAAAAATTTATGGGAACAGGATGCGATGCTGATGGCGGCTATGCCGAGTACATGGTTGTAAATGAGGATTTCGCCTACAAAATCCCCGAGATTTTTTCAGATGTGGAGGCTGCTCCCCTATTATGTGCTGGCGCCATTGGATATAGGGCCCTAAAGCTAACCCGAATGGTGGACGGGGACATTATTGGGCTTTACGGCTTCGGCTCCTCGGCGCATATACTCTTTCAGGTTGTAAGGTATCTTTTTCCCAAATCGAAGATCTTCGTTTTCACGCGAAGGCGGGGAGATGCTCCGAGTGAGCTTGCATTTAAAATGGGCGCAGATTGGGTTGGCGAAACCGGTGAAACACCCCCTGAAAAAATGAACTGCGCCATTGACACCACCCCTACGGGTGCGCCCGTAAGGGAGGCGCTGAGGAATTTGGAGAAGGGCGGGAGACTTGTCATGAATCTTATAAGAAAGGAAACGCCGATAACCGATCTGGACTATACGGAGCATTTGTGGTGGGAGAGGGAAATTAAATCCGTTGCTAACATAACTCGAGGGGACGTTAATGAGTTTTTGGAGATAGCGGCTAAAATACCGATAAAGCCGGAAATCGTAGAATTCAAGCTTGAGGAGGCAAACATGGCGCTTGCAATGCTGAAGCATGGAAAATACAGGGGTAGCGGCGTTTTAAGAATAATATGATCGCGCCGCAGCGGAATAGATGTGAAACGGCTGAAACGCGGCGTTTCATGATATCCCTTATTTAAAGCCATTCGCTTATTATCGCGCGGTGAAAACGCATGAGCAAAAGGCTTAGCACAGTGTTCCTGACAGCCGTGATCTCAGCATTGTTGATGGCGGCGGCTGTGGCTCAAGCCTATGCGCTTCCAACGGTTCCTGGCGATAAAGAGAAAGC
>CAZAPQ010000107.1:0-8593 GCA_964487415.1 uncultured Candidatus Bathyarchaeia archaeon
CAACCTCTCCTAACTCAACTTCTGGCCTTCCTGAACCAATGTGCAACGGTGTCAAAGCCTCCAAAACCCCTGAAATTATTATTCTTTTTTCGAGTTTTTCAAACACCAATTTTTTCACCTCCTTTTACCTTGATTCAACCCGAACCCTCAAACTCAAATTAGAGAATTCCTCCCTACGCTTCAAAGCATTTACAATTTCATCAGACAAGGCCTTTGGACTCATGAAGAGACCTTGAACCTTCACATGGATATCCAAATTGCGCCCACGAAGCCTTAAAGAAATACTTTCTAAGCTCATATCCCTATCCTCGACAATTCGACGTATTATCGGCTCTGCAACCATTCTATGCTTCATTGTAGGCTCTTTCTCGCAGTAGTCATAAAGCATCGCCGCATACATCAAAACCCGCACGAAAGAGTAGGAATTGTTCTCATATTTCTTCAGAAGTTCACGGATCCTTGCAAAAGCCATGAAACCCTTGACATCTCTGCCCATCTGTCTCATAATACAAGCCTCAATATATGCCAGTTGCCTTGCAAGCTCCCCTCTCTTAAACATTTTATAAGCCATTCTGTAAAGGTTCAAAAGCTGCCTGCTGCCCATTCCGGATTCAACGGCTATCCTTGCTAGGTCCTCGCCTTCTCTCATCAAAATTTTTTCTTCCGACATACCTAATCACCTTTAAACAAGTTATAAACAGAAAAAGCCTCAAGAAAAAGTCCCGTATCAATATAGGATAATATTTTCTCTCCAAAAGTCCACTCAATCGCATTCCGACCCATCTGATGCCTGACAAAAATCTTAGCCCTATCGGTTCCTAAATTCCGTTTCAAATCACCAGCCAAAACACCTGCAATCTTCCTAAGCTGCGAAGAGGCAACATCGCCACGCCGCATAAACTTTGCAATCTCCATAATAGTCTCAAGATCGCTCCAACTCCAAGACTTCACCTTGGCAAGCTCGCTTAAGGTAACGTCTGAACCGCCAATAACGGCAAAAGCAACCCTATTTTTACCATCCTCCTTAGCCCTAGAAAGCAGGTATCCAGCGGACTCCAAACCCACATAAACAGGCAATCTATAAGGGAAAATCGCAACACCAGCGGACATGGTGCACTTCCCAGCCATCATCTCTCTAAACTTTAAAGCCATGGCGCGAGCAGCCTCCAACCCCCTTTCGCCGGGTACAAAAGCCAGCACATCGTCACCTCCGGCAAAAACGCTTCTACCACCAAAATAATCCACCAATCTCCCAAACTCGTCACAAACATTTTGTAATAGGTCGCTGAAAGTGGAAAGCCTTGACGGAGTGTTTGCCTTATTCTGCGTCTTAAAGGCGGCTCCCGCCAAAAACTTGCCAATATTATCCCCGTCAGCCCTTATGCAAGCAACAAAATTGGTTTTCCGCTTTAAATCATTCAACCATACGCCTTTACCCTCTTCCCTCAAATTCCAACAGAAATCGCATAGCCGTTCGAATCTTGGAGAAGCATCCAACGGCAGAAGTCTCTGCTCATCAACCTTCACCGCCACAGCTTTACCGCACACATCGCAAACATCCCTGCCCTCGTCAATTTCAACTTTCGGAATTAGGCTTCTTTGACTCTTTTTCAGGCGCATATTCTCTTGGGCTTTTTCCCAGACCTCCCCATAGGCTTCCTTAAATCTTTCACCGTCCTCCACCACATGGCTAACGGTTAATGTAACCCTACGGTCCATCATATCTTCAAAGGCCCTTTTAGCTTCACTTAACACTTCTTCAGCCATTTCCGGAGGTGAAACAGCTAGAAAACTTCCTCCAGCAGCGTAAAGCAGACACTCAGGCCCTAGCAGGCGGCTAATGGTCTCGCCAGCTGCTTTAGTAGCGGCTTCTATTCGCTTGCTTCTAGTGTTCAAGTCAGGTAGGCGAAGCGACTCATTAACAAAACTTAAAATTCTATCAGCATCTCCGCTTAAGAGGGCAAAGCTGTAACTTTTGGGGTCATCGCCCCTATACCCACCAAGGAATATGCACGTCGCAAAGGCTGCCGTCAATTTAAGATGATTCCAAAGGGAAGCATCGTTTATCGGCCTTCGAGTATCAGCAGGGACAAACCGCAACTCAGAACCCCTCAAAGCCTCAAATATACGCCTATAAACCCCAGTGGAATCCTTATGAAAATCCTCCTCAAGGTTTCCAAGTTTACTCAGCAAGGTCTGGGAAATATAAGCCAACTCTGCAGAGCCCATGCTACGCCTAACAACATCAGAGTTTAAAAGGTGAGTCAACTCCACAGGCGGCGATGGAATATAGGAACCGCTTTCCGGAGTCTCGCGGCGATCAGCACCTGAAGCCAAGTTATCCGCCAAACAGACAATCTTCTCAACCAAAGTTTTGGGGCGATACTCCTCCCCGTAAGAAGATCCAACATGATGACGCATGGCATAAACTGCCAATTCCTCGCCCAAGCATGCCCTTACAAACTTGTAAGTATAATAAACATGCTCAGACCAAGGTTTCCGGTTTGCCCAGCAATCCAATTTTCCAACATCATGAAGTAGAGCGGAAACCCGAACCACATCCAAGTCAACCTTCAAGACAAAGCAGCCCCCATAGGAATATATCCTCAAAATTTTTAATAAAATTAACCCATCCCATCCTTGGCCCTCCGCGGAAATCTTAAAATAGCCTTAGCAATCCTCAAGCAGCCGAAGCTGTCCTCCAAATTATAGAAAAGCGGCGTCAAATCCCCATACTTAATGAAATTTCGATAAACCCTACAATAATTCCTGCCTGAAACATCCAAAACAGCCCTTTTAATGCCCAAGGCTTTCTCAACCGATTGCTGGGAGTAGCATGGAAGCCTAACGCCCAACCATCTTACCAGCTGGTAAACATCGACATGCCTTTGAATGTCAAAGATTTCCTCGAAATTCAAACCATAAAGACTCCCACGCCTAGTAACATAACCCAAATCGAACTTGGCGCCATTGTAAGTCAGAAGATAAGAGTCCTTAAAAGCCACCAGCAACCCGCTAAGTAGTCTCAGCAGATCGGCTTCAGCCTCCGGAGAACCAATAGCTGAGATGGCTAATAAACCGAACTCCCTCATGGGAACCACTAGCGAATAATTCACCACAGGATCCTCAGCGTTATAGGGAAAACCATGGGGACTGAAGGTTTCAATGTCGAAAGAAACCACACCTCCCAGCAATGCAGGGCCAAGGGTCTCCTCGAAAAAACCTTTAAAGGTCATTGGAGACCCGGAATCGCTGAAACCTCGGAAGAAACCCAAGTCCATCCCTGTATCACCGAAGCATAGTATAAGCGCGGGCACTATTACAATCTTACTCGAGCAAAACTCTAATAAAATAGAGTAACACACTATAAACTATCATGTAGGCGAACATCCTTGACGCAGACCATGTGGGAAATGCCAAACTATCAAGAAGCAGTATCAACGGCAAATGGAAGGAAAATCCTTGAAGCCTTAGCCATACATGGAGGAACAGCAGCCTTCTCACAAATAGAAAAAACATCTGGAGTTAAGGGATCGGTCCTCACACATCACCTCAACAAGCTTCAGAGACTAAAAATAATCGAAAAAGAAGTTAAGGGAACCTACCGCCTAGCATACAAGACACCATTATGCTTCATATACGCTTCAAGAACCAAAATCCCCATAGCCTACCTCGGCCTTCTAGGAAGGAAAAACTCCAGAGAAGAACCGGAACCCCAAGTCGCCATAGAACTCCTAAAAAGGGAAAAACTACATCCAAGCCTAGCCTACGTTGTAACCTCTCCAGAGGCCCTAAACGAGTGGAAAACCCTCAAACCACCATACCAGTGGATACTCTGCTACGAGGACGAAATAATAAACATAGACGCCGTGAAAAACAAAGTACTGCCACAGCTCACAAGCCTCCTAAAAGAGTACATAGTAATAATGGACTGCACATCAGCCACAAAACCCGCCACCATAGCCTACTACGAACTCGCCCAAACCTACCAAATCCCCCTCATATACGTATACGAAGAAACAAAAGAACTAAAATGGCTAATCTCAAAAGAAACAATAAAAGAAAAACTTAACCTAGCATAATCAAAATGCCAAAAACGCCCTCATTAACAGCCGGATTAACTCAACATTATAAACCCACAAAACTAGAGAGCCCCCATTCTCTCTGTGAGTAGCTACTTCACCTCCAGTATCACGGGCATTACGCCATCCTCGGTTATTATGAGTAGGCCTATTGTTGGCTTTGTAAGGATGGGCGGAATTGGATCTATAGGGCTTCCTGGGCATACATATAGCCTGCCGCCATCTTTGCGTATAAACGGCCTATGATAGTGCCCTATAACCAGCACGTCAAAACCATGCCCATCAGCCATTGCCCTCGCCCTATCCGTCACCCCGAGAATCCATGACAAACCAACATCATGCACAACGCCTATCCTATAGCCGCCAACCTCGCAGAAGGCTATTTCAGGAAAAGCCTCCATAACCTCAGGAGGATCCGTGTTTCCATAAACGGCTATCACCGGCGCAATTTCCTCCAGTTTCGCAATAACCCCGGGATCCACCACGTCGCCCGCATGGATTATCAGGCTCACATTCGCCCTTGCCAAAAGCCCAACAGCCTTCATAAGCCTAGCCTCATTATCGTATATGGGAAGGTGGCTGTGGGTGTCGGATATCAAGCCCACAACAACCGCATCATCTCCAATCTGCGGCAGCTCAGACTCAACAGCCGGCAAATCGTAAAAGGCATAAAAAATAACGAAGACGGCAAAAACAACCAGAACAAGCAGTAAAAGCGCCAATGCAACACGCAATACCCATCTAAAGCCCAAACGATGCACCCAACACCAACAAGGGGCTATAATATAAAAATAAGTTATGCAAAATAATCATTAAAATTGAATCATTATATGTGGCAGGGATAAACCATACTAGAAGCGCCAGCGCTTTTCCTGCTTGGCTTCATTGTCGGGCTTAGCGGTGCAGTTATCCCCGGGCCCCTGCTGGCCTTTGTAATCTTCGACGCTGCCAGAAAGCATAGGGTTACAGGCCACTGGATCATCGCCGGACACGCCATATGGGAAGCTCTAATAATCCTCCTAATCCTCCTCGGCCTCGGCAAAGCCATGCTACAATATAAGCCTCCAATCTACATTATAGGCGGAGCCGCCCTAACCCTCACGGGCCTCCTCATGATCAAAACCAGAGAAAACAGCATTAAAATTGAAACCTCAAGGTTAAACTCATCCCTGCTGGGCGGAATCTTCTACACAGCCTTCAACCCCACCCAGCCCCCATGGTGGGCCTCAGCCGGCCTAGCCCTACTCCTACAAGGCTACGAGCTCATGGGAAACCCTGGAATAGTCACAGTGACAGCCGGCCATTGGCTTGCAGACCTAGCCTACTACAGCCTAGTCTCACACCTAATCTGCAGGTATGGAAGATTCTTCATTCCAAGACAAAGACAAATAACATTAATCCTCGGAGCCTTCGTAATACTGCTCGGCGCCTACTTCACAATTAACGGGCTAATCAGCAGCTAACACTCCATCATATCAAAAAGCAGGGCATTAAACCATCATGGGACACGTTTTCTTAGAAAGAAAGCTGCAATCCTCAATGAAACCGCTCCCACCACAACGGCTATAGTGAGGAGTACAAAAGCGCCTGTGGCAAACATCATCAACGGATAAACAGCCGTAACCTCGCCCAGGACCATTAACGCAACGCTAACAGCCCACGGAATCATTAGAATTTTAAGGCGAACAGACTTGGGCAAAATCCAACGCTTACGCATCCTAGCAACAGCAATAAGGATCAGCGCAGCTGGAGGAGTAAAATACACCAACCCAATAAGCGCGGAGGCAACAAGCCCAGCAACGATTATAGCGAACTCGCAGTTAAACGAGAGAAAAGAGAAAGTTGCCGCCGAAAGGCTTAGAATCTCAAGCAGGGGCCTCAGAACCACCTGCATAACAGCCTTAAATGCCGGATTAGGCGCAATAGAAGCCGCCACAGGAGGACTCCAAGAGTAATACCATGAATTGAACAATTCCATAAAGGCGCTACCGGCAAAAGTCCTAAGAACAACATTATCCCTGAAATTCCTAAGGAACTGCACTTGAGGTTGAAGCTCCGACCCATATGTGGCGGTTGCAATCAAGCATCTTGAACCACCACCAGTCGTTGGAACCGTTTCCTCCTCTTCAGCAGTCTCCTCCTCTTCAGAAGGCTTAACGCTAACATTAAACTGCACAGGCTGGCTTTCGGCTCCCTCATATTCAGCATCCCCCTCCCAAGAGGCATAGACACTCCACAAACCACTAATATCAGGCTGATAGGAATCGCTGAACGAACCGTCTGAACCTGTTTTCACAGTCCGTGTGAAAATCCGCCCATCCGGCCTAGTATAGGTTAAGGTAACCACCACGCCGGAAACTGCTGGACTTATAACCCCAGTAACCCTAACAGTTTCACCTTCAAAAATTTCCCTAGATGAAACACTACATGAAATGACAGTGAAAACCTTAGCCTTAACATTAAACTGCACGGAAGGGCTACTTGCGCCCTCATGATCGGCATCCCCCTCCCATGAAGCATAGACACTCCATAACCCCCTCACATCGGGCTGAAGAGAATCGCTAAATGAACCATCCATCCCCGTCATAATGGTCCTAGTCAACTTACTACCATCCGGCCTAATATAGGTCAAAGTGACCCCTTTCCCGGAAAGCGCGGGGCTGATGGATCCTGAAACCTTAACGGTGCCTCCCTCAATAATCTCGCGGGGTGAAACGCTACATGTAAGGCTTGTTAAAACCTTTTTAACGACAACTCTGTAACTAAAACTCCGTGTCACCTCCCCGCCATCAACCTGATATCGCACCATAACTTCTATAGATGCATTCCCCGAAGAAACCGCATTAAAAACAAGGTTGAGATACCTAGACTCATATCCATATATCCTATCAAAAAAGTATGAGGACATATTTAGAAGCCTTAAACAGCCAGGGATGCTGATAGTTACACTTGTCGTGTATGCGGCGCCATTGCCATAATTAATCAATTTTAGCCTGAAGCCAAAAGAACTACCAACCGGAACTTCATCATCATAAATCGCTGAAACGGATAAATCGGGCCTAAAAACCTCCACAGCCAAAAAATCTAACGCATATTTAACCTCACATTGAAAAGGCTGATAAGCCATCCAACCTACATACTTGGGTTCCGAAGACTCCTTCATAAGCGCCTCGGCTATATGCCGCCCCTCAAGCCTTCCGAAAAGCTTCCAAGTGGGGTCAACATCAAGCCAACCATATCCCGGAATGTAGACCCTAACCCAAGTATGGGCCACCTCGCCCCTTAACGCCACCCCATCCCCGATGTAGACCAAACCATTCACGCCGATGGCAGGTATTCCTGAGGCCCTACAAAGGGCAATGAATAGGTCCGAAATGTCCTCGCATACTCCGCGACCCAGATTAAGGGTTCTGAGAGCGCCGTATCTTCCAGGATTCTGCCCACTCAATATCAACTGAAACTTTGCATCATCATACTCTATATTATTGATAACATAGTCGTAGATCGCTCTTACCTTATTCAAAACGCTGTTCTCGCCCTCAGTAAGGCTGCGGGACAAACTTCTAATAGTAGCATCATCCACCTCCCAATATTTGTCCGCAGAAGTGTACCGTAAATACTCAGGCGGTATATCGCCCAATCCACCGTTGAAAGAATCATTCACCGTAGGCCTGAGGGATAGTCTAACCAAATAGCTGACAGCCACAGTTGCACTCTGCCCCGGCCCTACTGATGAAATCCTGAACTTAACCCTAAGATTTCCAGACTCATCATAAAATGTTGAAACAGGAGTAGGCTTATAGCTCACCTGCATAATCTCCTGCCCCTCAATGCTCAACGGCCCTGGCACCTCGAATTCAGGAGAATACTCCGTTGCCGAACCCTTGTTAACAAATGTGTAATAGCAGGTCACATTGTACCAAGACTCAGTGTCCGCAAACTCTACATCTAGCCAGTATTGTTCATCGGCACTGACCCCGGACATCTGACCATGCAACACAGCGCCGCCTGCCCCTTCAACATAGCTCAGGAAGGGCGGCTCATATTTTACCACACCGAAACCCTTTGGAAGCTTAACAGTAAGGGTCACATTCTCCTTGTAAACCCTATCCGTAACCGTCCACATTCTCAGGTTTCTCTCAGGACCCCTCGATATAATCCTGTCCGCAGCGAAATAGCCTATCCTCAAAAAGTAGCTCTCATTAGCGAAAACCCTCCTCCTAAGGCCGATAGCCAACTGCGTCCAGTTGCCTGAAACGCTAATGTTGAAAGGCAAAGCACCATATTCATCCTCAACGGTTATTCCATAAGCATAAGCCGTATTAATAGGCAAATACCAAGTATCAAAATAATAGCCCGGCCTCAGCAAGGCCATAAACCTATAATTAAGGGACACTTGCACTGTTCTGCTATCTAGCACAGTAACCGTTTCATCGAAAAGCAGAACCTTATAATTCTCAGAAGCATAAACCGTTGGATAAGTAAAACATAACGCGATTAGAAACATGAAC
>CAZAPQ010000108.1:0-2202 GCA_964487415.1 uncultured Candidatus Bathyarchaeia archaeon
TTCTTGGATCAAGGGGAATGGATATCAGCTATAGAAAGAACATAACAATCATAAATCTTAGGATTAAAGGTTTTGACTACGGCGTGTACCTTCACTTAACCGAGGGCTCAACAATATCAAATTGCGAGTTTGCTAAAAACTATTGCGGAGTTTGGGTCAGCAACTCCTCATTGAACCATATAACCTCCAATAGCTTTATGGAAAATAAGGGTTATGCAATATGGCTCAAAAGCTCGGCAAACAATTCGGTTAGTAGTAATAGACTCATCCAGCATAGTAACTATACACTCTACATAGGCTTCTCAGGCAATAACACTATTAAAGCCAACATCATCGAGAATAATAGATTAGGAATATTCCTCTTCCAATCCGCGAGGAACACGATAGCCATGAATAACATATCAAAAAATTTCGAGGGAATCCATATGCTCCAATCCTCATACAACCTCATAACACTAAACGATATAATAGCCAACGATGTAGGCTTGGGCTCAAGCGAATCATTCAATAATACCATTTGCCTGAATAATTTTATAGACAACGTTGCCAATGTAAACGTGCAGAACTCAACCGAGAAATGGGATGACGGCATATCAATGGGAAACTACTGGAGTGATTACAGGGATAAATATCCACAAGCAGCAGAGCAAAGAGAAATTTGGGACATGCCATATGTTATTGACGAAAGAAACGAAGACAAATATCCATTAATCAGAAAAGTTAACATAAAACAAGCCGCATAACTCTGGCTCAATTAGCCCAAAGTTTTAATTTCGGCTATGCTGTCTACAATTCTGAATGTTAGCGATCTGGAAAATAATTTAACCCCATTTCTCCTATGAAAATTTAGGGGATTAGGATTGAAACTTAATTTGAAGAACCTGTCAGCAGCATTAGCCTTCATCCTAATTATGTCTGGCCTTTTATCCAGAGTCTTCATCTTCACATGGCCGAGCCCCCTAGGCTTATTCAACTTCGCTGAACCACTATTTTTCCTTTCAGCCATATTGCTAGGCCCTATGGCTGGGGCTCTCACAGGCGGGATAGGAATGGCCCTCTCCAACATAATGCTAGGATACCCACACTATGCCGTGGCTGCTTTGGCAGTATACTCCTTATCGGGATTCTTAATGGGAAAAATCAGCCAACATAAGCGCTGTTCACGCTTGATTCTATGCGCCATATCAACCATGGTTTTGATTCTGCTCTTCATAATGGTTGGTGTAACCATCTACTCTGGCGAAATTTACATAGGTTATACCAAAACCCCATTCCTAGGCGAGGAGGTTATGAAACATGGAGGTTTAAACGCATACAGCCTACAATTTCCAGAAACTTTCTGGATGACTGTCGGTCTCATACTAGGCGCATCAGCCTTAATTTTAGGCCATAAGAGATCGCCGGAATATTTGTGGGTTAGCTGCCCCCTCCTAATCGGCTGCCTCATCATAACTTTAGGATACTTTTTATATGAAACATATTTGATGCCAACACTATTCAAAATTAAAGTTAACTCAACAACAAACGTAATTGTCAACTCCGGCCACTCTATTTTAAGCGCAACCATTGCATCGCCGCTTTACTGGACGTTTAAACGGTTTCAACGAAAGACGAAAAACGCTGAACTCCAGCCCTTCTATAGGAAAATTTCGTTGTATTAGACTTTTGGTCTGTTGTAAGGTTCTCGCTTCAAGATCCTGGACGAAGTGAGGATGCGCGAAGCGGAAAAACTTAAATCTTATTACCATAAAAAAGTGAAGTTTAGGTTCCAAAAATGAAGATGGGTAAAATTCTAATAGCTTTGCTGGTTCTATTGTTGGCTACGACTTGCATATTATCCGTAAAAGCTGAAATTCCACGCCGTAAAACCTATGCGTATATTGTTGCTGCGCCCAATCCTGTAGGCGTTAACCAAGACGTATTATTGATCTTTGGGCTTCAGGAGTACCTATATTAGTGGCCAGATGGCTGGGAGAACATAACCATCACCGTTGAGAGGCCTGATGGAAAAGCCGAAACCCTAGGCCCCTTCAAAACCGACTCCACAGGAGCAACAGGCACAATCTACAAACCCACCATGGTGGGCACATACTACTTTCAAGTTCACTTTCCAGGGCAGAATTACACCTGGCGCGTCAGGACAACCCGTGCCCCCACGCTATATGGGACAATTTATTATGAGCCAAGCACAAGCGAGAAATA
>CAZAPQ010000109.1:0-3134 GCA_964487415.1 uncultured Candidatus Bathyarchaeia archaeon
GTTTAGTTGGAAGTAGTATGTGCCTACCATGGTGGGTTTGTAGGTTGTGCCTGTTGCTCCTGTGGAGTCGGTTTTGAAGGGGCCTAGGGTTTCGGTTTTTCCATCAGGCCTTTCAACGGTTATGGTTATGCCCTCGAATCCTTCAGGCCATTGGTAGAGATAGTCCGTTAGCCCAAATATTAGCAGAACATCCTGGTTGACGCCTACGGGGTTGGGTGTGACGATGATGTAGCCGTATGTGGTTTTCGCGCGTACAGCCTGGGCAGACGCCTCGCCGACAAATGGAGAAGCAGCGGCAAACAGAGAAATCAAAAGCAAAACAATGAGAATCTTCCTCAACATATATCACCATAAACAATTAAAACAGCACACCACTTATAAAACTTGCTACAGCCAAAGCATAGTAACTCAGGAGATTGATTATCTTGGAAGCATCTTACCATTAATCTATGTATTCAGGGGAACGTTTGGTAGGTTCCTAATAAGAAGTTTAAATAAGCTTGATATTCGCTTAGGATTAAGATGTGCTTGTTGAAAGTATTAATATGGCGGTATAATCTAGTAAGTTAAGGTTTTGGAGAGCTGTCAGAATGGCGTGTATAGCTTTGGTGAATCCGCCGGTGCATGAGGGTAGGTACCGCCATCAACCGTATATCCCTATTGGGCTTGCATATGTAGCGGCTGTGCTTGAGGGGAGTGGACACACTGTTGAAGTTTTAGACTGTGCAGCTCTTTCGATGGGATTTAAGGAGCTTAAGGAAAGAATTTCCTCCATTAAGCCGGATATTGTAGGCTTGACCGCCATGACGCCTACAGTAGGCTCCGCCTTAAGGGTTGCTGGACTGGTTAAGGAGACCGTTCCCAGCGCGTTAGTAGTGCTAGGAGGGGTTCATCCATCATTTATGGATAAACAGATACTTAAGCAGACTGAAACAGTGGATGCCGTGGTACGGGGGGAGGGCGAATACACTATGGCTGAACTCGTTTCAGCCTATCAGAGAGGCGAGGGTTTTAAAGGCATTCTGGGCATAACATTCAGGAATGACAATTCCATAGCTAGAAACCCTGATAGACCTTTCATTGAGAATTTAGATGCCCTTCCAAGGCCTGCATTAAAGCATTTTCCACTAGAAAAATACAGAATTTTTGGGAAGAAAATTCTGCCAATAGTTTCTAGCCGCGGCTGCCCCTTTCAGTGTTCCTTCTGTGTTACATCAAGGGTTTTCGGCAGAAAAGTCAGAATGAGAAGCCCTGAAAGCGTGGTAAATGAGATGATATGGCTTGTTGAGGATTTAAAGGCAGACGCCATTACTTTTTATGATGACACATTCACTTTCAGCAGGGAAAGGGTGGAGAAAATCTGCGAGGAAATCATTGCTAGAGGCCTAGATGTGCCTTGGGATTGTCAGACGAGGGCAGACTGTATCTCGCCTGAGCTTCTTAGAAAAATGAGGAAGGCAGGATGTCAGGTAATAACTATTGGGGTGGAATCAGCATCCCAAAACACTTTGAAAGCCATTGGAAAGGGAACCACTCCGGAACAGAACAAGAAAGCTGTGGAAATGATAAAAAAGGCTGGAATCACGGTGGTCACTTCAGTAATCATCGGCTACCCCGGAGAAGACATTAACGATATTTACCGGACACTCAAATTTGTAAAGGATTTGAAACCTGATGACGCATACATTTGCGTTGCAACGCCCTATCCTGGAACAGAGCTTTATCGGATTGTAAAGGAGAAAGGATGGACTATGCTTGAGGACTGGAGCGGATACGACACGTTAACACCAGTTTTTGATAACCCATTAATATCGAATGAGGAAATTTTAAAGGCTAGAAGAAGATTCTATGATGAGTTCTATTCGCCATGGTACATTATAAGACAGTTGTTTAAGGGTAAATTTTATAACCGAGTTTTGGCAAGAACTGCTGCGAATCATTTGATTTGGCGTTTAAAATCCTCTAACTCATCCATTATTTAAATAGATTTCTTTTGATGAAGCGTTTGTAGTTTACGCCTCTTCCTTTTATATAATAGGGCGCCAAGGGTTATTATAATGACCGCCGTTAAAATGATGAATGTATAAGTGGACGGGCTAAAAGACCCTTCAGTCTGCCCGGCATTTTGGGCACTTCCTTGTGATTTTATGTTAAACTCCTCAATTAACCATACCATTGTAACGTTTACTGTTGGAGCGTATTTTGGAGTTTGCTGTATATACCATTCAAGCATAACACCTGTTTCTTTGTCGTAGTAAATGTCATGTTGGATGCGAACATAATCATCAGAGCCATAGGTTTCGGTTGAAGCGTGTAGCACTGTCCGCTGGCCAAATGGATATGTTCTTACATTTTCTTCTCTTAATAGAAACGCCTTATTGCTTTCTATTCCCATGTGATATGCAAGTCTGTTTGGGCTTAGGTTTGGAAGTATTATAAGCCCAAACCCGTCGCCTTCTCCGCTAAGCAGGTTTACCCAAATTTGCGAGTCTCTTCTCGTGGCATTCTTAAAGTATGTCGTCGTGTTCATTATTACTAAGGCGTAAAATGCCTCGTGAACCACTATACTGATGCTTTCTGTGTTATTTAGTTCTCGAATGTTTGGTGGGATAAAGGTTACATCTGCAGACTTGCATGTTACGTAGAATTTATACTTGAAGCTGTCACCCCGTGATACTCCTGGGTTTATCACCTCGCCTTCTTGGGCCAGCGTAGAGATGGGACAAATGACCTGTGGAATCAGAAGGTAGATCAAAAACGCTTTAAACATCCTTTTCACATTAACACCATACATTCATTTCAACTCCTCATAAAAGCACCTCGCTATTCTATTTATACTTTTACCAAAATCTGCAAGTTGCTTTTAAGAACAAAATATCTGAAGTTAGCACATACCAATATATCAGCCTCCAATAACATCAATTTCCCATTAATCGTTTTAAACATGCAAACAGATGTCTCTTAAATCTCAACCTAATGTGCTCAGTAGACAGAGAAAGGGGGAGAGTGGAGTGGTTATGTTTGTTTTGCGGCTTGTTTGAGCATTTTGCGGTTTATGTATATGTCGTAGGCTACTAGGCATATGCAGGCTATTACTGCTGCGGCTAGGGCTGTTATTATTGGCTGAAGGGCTT
>CAZAPQ010000110.1:0-2560 GCA_964487415.1 uncultured Candidatus Bathyarchaeia archaeon
ACTCTCCAGATAAGAACTTCAAAAGATGCTGAGGCTCCCTATTCAGAGCCTCCGCAATCTCCCTAAGATTATGAATAGTAGTGCGCATACCCACAACACTATACTGAAGCGTAGGAACCTCTAAACGTTCCCATCCTGAAGAAACTTCAGGCAGCTGGGAACGCGCCCTCCTAAGCAATGCCTCATAATCATATTCCATTAAAGATTCTCCGAAAATGAATAGCCAAACTATCCTATTTAAACCTCATTATACAATCCGGAAAGTTTAAAACATCAATTGTCAATTTAACCAACAGTCATCCATAATATTTTTAAGAACGTTTTCCACTTTAACATGTCATGAATCGCTAGATATCTGATTATTAATGTTGTAAATAGGAGCGGTCAACTCATTGCAGACCGATAAAAAGTCCGCCTCTCTTCTTCAATCCTATAAAGTTAGGGATGAAGTATTACAGGGCGAAACTTCGATTGAACCCATTTTAGATTCCATACCTGCCGGAATCATCATCATAGATGAGGCTACTCATGAAATCATAGACTTAAACAAGGCAGCCTTGGAAATGCTTGGCGTTCCTAAAAAATATGTTGTTGGAAAAATTTGCTACAATTTCATCTGCCCAAGCGATAAGGGAAAGTGTTCAATAACTGATTTAGGGCAAGAAGTGGATAAATCAGAGCGCATACTGTTAAAGGCTGGTAAGGAAAAGGTTCCTATTTTAAAATCGGTCAAAAAAAGCTTTTGGAATGGACGAAGATGCCTCATTGAAAGTTTCATAGATATTTCTGACCGAAAAAATGGAAAACCAATTGAGGAGCATGGTGGATGAGTGGCAAAAGACATTTGACGCAATCTCCGACTTCATATTCATACTTGATAAGGACTTTAGGATTGTAAAAGTCAATCAATCCCTTTGTATGGCCTTAGGCAAGAATCAAGAGGAATTAATTGGGAAAAAATGTTTTGAGGTTCTACATGGCACAAGTGAGGCTTGGCATAACTGTCCATATAAAAAGACGCTAGCGACAGGAAACGGTGCTGTGGAATTAGTGGATGATCCCCGCTTAGGCACACTTTTGGTTTCAAACTCGCCAATTTTTGATGAAAATGGTAATCTTTTGGGCGCTGTGCATGTTGCAAAGAATATGAGCGAAATCAAAATGCTGGAAAAGGAACTACAACAAAAGAACAAAATTCTGGATTTGATCGCTGAGAACATACATGCTGGTCTCGTAGTAGTGTCTAGGGATTTTCACATTTTATGGGCTAATAAGGTTCAGGAAGAGAAAAAGGGTTCTAAACTTGAAGGTAAACTTTGTTACTCTATATTCATGGGTCGGGATAGCATTTGTCCCGAATGCCCTGTTGAAGAGGTCTTCAAAACTGGAAAGGATGAAGTTAGAAGGGAGGTTTTTGTTGAGGACTGCGGTGGAAAAAGCGAGTGGATTGAAATTTTTGCTTCACCCATAAGAGACGAGAACGGAAAAATCGTAGCAGCAATGGAGCTCGTTATTCCAATCACTGCGCGTAAAGAAATGGAATTAAAACTAAAGCAATATTCTGAAAACTTAGAAGAACTTGTTAAAAAAAGAACTGAAGAATTACTTGAGGCTGAGCTAAGGGCATCAACTTTGTTGGAAGAAGCCAGCGTCGGAATAGCCGTAATTCAGCATGATGGAAAAATAGTTTTTGTTAACAAACGTTTACTGCAATTAAGCGGCTATTCAGAGGATGAGATACTGGGACATCACTACGAAGAATTCGTTGACAAAAAATACCACGACTTTGCAATGAATCTGCTCCTTAAAAAATTACAGGGCATGCCTCCACTTATTACCGAAATTGAGCTGATAGCAAAAAATGGCGAACGAATCCCGGTCGAGATGTCCGGCTCCCTTATCAAGTACAAAGGTTATCCGGCGATTGTTGTTATATTAAGGGATATTCGTGAGAGGAAACTTTTACAAAAGCAGCTGTTAGAAATTGAAAGGCTTAAGGCAATTTGCGATCTTGCACTCATTGTCGGACATGATTTAAGAAATCCCCTACAGGCAATAGCCAATGCGGCTTACATTATTCGTAAAGAAATTTCCAATGACAAGATTTCTGAAAGAATCATGCAGGCCTTGAAAGTAATACAGGACTCAATTCAGTACTCCGATAAGATAGCGAGAGACTTAAGGGATTTTGCCATGACAGAACCGCCTAAGCTTGAGAAGTTAGACATAAACGCTTTAGTCAATGAGGCGTTAGCCCAAATAGAGGTTCCAACGAACATAGAAGTTATCACAAAACTGGGAAACGTTCCAAAAATATACGCGGACAAATATATGCTGAAAAAAATTTTTGTAAACTTATTTATGAATGGAATCCAAGCCATGGAAAAGGATGGCGGTGTTCTTAGTGTTTCAACCAGGAAAAGAGGAGGATTTGTTGAGATAACCTTTGAGGACACTGGTGTTGGCATCCCAGAGGAAAACTTAAAGAAGCTTTTCACCTCCATTTTTACCACAAAGGCGAAAGGCATGGGCATAGGATTGTTAATCTGCAAAAAATTTG
>CAZAPQ010000111.1:0-5516 GCA_964487415.1 uncultured Candidatus Bathyarchaeia archaeon
TACGAGTTCTAGGTTGTCCTCAAGATTTGTTGGATACTTCTTAACAGCGCCGATTTTATGGGTTTTAGTTGCTTTAGCACTTTTAATGCCGAGTTCCTGAGAGATCGTGGACTGCTTAGGCTCATCCAAAGCTATAGTGCCATATCTGGAGCATTCGCTACATACAGTCAGTATTGCCCCTTCAATTATGGCTTTAACGGGTTTTCCGTGGATTTTCCTGCCGCAAACTTCGCAGCGCAATTTAAAACACTCCTTAAATCTTTAATGTTCTAGTTAGGTTTATAGTTGTCGAAAGCATACTTTGAAGTGTTTGTTCCATGTTAAGCCCGCTAACGAAAATCAGGCAAATAGCTGATTACCAGTTCGGAAGGGGTGTTGGGGAAGGATTGTTTCCGGAAAATGTTGAAATAGTCTACTCGAAAAGCACCCGCCGGATACGTTATGTTTATTTGGACGGAAAAAGACTCGCCACCCTCCGCCCTACAGATGGACTTTTCTCTTTAAGCATTGACGGTGCAAAAAGGATTGTTGAGAAGTCCCTTCCAGTCAAGTGTCTTGTAACAGTAAAAAATGATGTTTCAAAATTTATCGCCGAGGGCAATGACGTATTTGCGGTTAATGTCGTAAAAGCCGAAGACGAGATTCGACCAAAAGACGAGGTAATAGTGGTTAATGAGAAAGGCGAAGTTTTGGCCGTAGGGCGTGCAGTTCTTTCAGGCCAGGAGATGACAGCCTTTAGGTGTGGGGTTGCAGTTAAAGTTAGGCGGGGTGTGGAGGAGTTAAGTTAAGGTATGGGAATTTTTAAGTTATACTTGGAGGATATGGTTGTTGATGCGCAGGAAAATAAGCCCCCGTGAAGCAAGGCGCATAATGCAACGTATGGGCTTAAGCATGGATGCAATCGGGGATGTAGAGCAGGTCATAATAAAAACAAGCAGTAAAGAGATTATAATTGAAGAACCTGAAGTCGCGGTGGTGGATTTTCAGGGACAAAAATTGTTTCAAATCAGCGGGGGAAAAATAACTGAAAAAGTTGTGGAGCGCAAGTTGGCTATACCTGAAGAGGATGTTAGACTTGTTGCGGATCAGACGGGCAAAAGCCTTGAAGAGGCCAGAAAGGCCCTGGAGGAATGTGAGGGGGATCTAGCGAAGGCAATACTGCTCTTGCAATCCAAATTGTAAACCCTTATGAGGCTTGAAGGTGTTTGACCTTAGCATAATAGGTCATTTTTCAATAGACTCCATTATTTTGCCAAAAAGACAGAAACCCTACACCATCCTAGGCGGTTCCGTGGTTTACGCCTCCCTTACTGCTAAAAGTTTAGACGCAAAAGTGTCTGTAATCTCGAAGGTTGGAGAGGATTTTCCTAAAGCCTACCTATGGTGGCTTGATCAGGAGGGTATAGACCTCTCCGGAGTGACGATATGCAGCGGAGCTAAAACAACAAGGTTCGAGCTTAAATATGCAGAGAACCTAACAGACCGCACGCTGAAGCTTATCAGCATGGGTGCACCAATAACTGAGGAGGATCTGCCGAAATCTTTACAGGCAAGGGTTATATACTTGACGCCAATCGCCCATGAAATTTCCTATGGAACCGCTGAGAAGGCAAGAGAATGCACTGAGGTTTTATCTCTAGACCCTCAAGGTTTAATCCGCTGTTTTGACGAGAATGGAACAGTTACCTACGATTCTCTAATGGATAAAAGGATTCTTGAGCTTGTTGACATTTACAAGTCTTCATTTGGGGAGATTTTAGCCATTACCGGCATGTCAGATTTGAAATCCGCCATAAGGACCATCCATAATTTCGGAGTTAAAACGGTTATAGTGACTCTAGGAGCCAAAGGGTCCGTACTCTCTATTGAAGGAACAATCTACGAAATTCCAGCATACAAGTCTGAAAAAGTTGTTGATCCCACGGGTGCAGGCGATGCTTTCATGGGCGGTTTTCTAGCAGAATATCTTCAAGGCAAGGATATTTTCTGGTGTGCTTGCGTTGGATCCGCTGTCGCATCAAAAACAGTTGAAGCCTTAGGCCCCATATTCTCATGTGACAAAGCTGAGATTTATCAAAGGGCACGCACCCTTTATGAAGAAGGAAGTAAATAATGACTCTCGCAACGTAAGAATTATTCAGGAGGACTAGGTTGGGGCGAGTTTCAAAAGGCGAAAAGTGCAGTGTTGTCGGATGTGGCGGAGAGGCCAAACGCTCCCTTTCTGCTGAAAAGGTGAAAGGGGCAGGCCTGACCGTTGAAACTGAAAGACGTGCTTATTTATGTGAAGTTCACTATAAAGAGTATAAAAAGAGAACTAAGAAGGATAGAAAAATTGAGAAATGGCGCTACAAGGGTATGTAGCAAATAGGTGAGAAAGTAAAATGCGCATTTTACAGCTGCACTCCAATTTCATTGAGTATACGCCCATTCAGAAAGAAATTGAAATGGCGGAAGATGCTGAAAAAGAAACCAAGCGTCTAGAAAATATCGTGGTGCTGTTCACCGCCGTTGAGGAAGGTGATAACGAGGAAACCGCAAGAAGAGCCATTGGTGAGGTTAAAGCCTCCTTGGAGAAATTAGGAGCAAATCGCATTTTAATATATCCGTACGCCCACCTCAGCAACAATCTTGCAAAACCCTCTGATGCACTTAAGGTTATTAAAGCTATGGAAGCATACGCTAAGGAAAATGGACTAGAGGCTATTCGAGCACCATTCGGATGGAATAAACAGTTCACAATATCCATAAAAGGACACCCGCTGGCTGAGCAGTCTCGTTCAATATCGCCAGTGCAAGTTAAGACAGGAGAAGAGGAGTCCGGGAGAATTTCAGAAGCAATTAAGGCTGAAGAAAAGTTAGAGTCCTTCTGGTATATTCTCCAGCCCGACGGAAAAATGATTCCCGTTGAAGAATTTGATTTTCGGGGACATGAGAATCTTGAAAAGTTTGCTAGATACGAGATTTCTAAGGTCAGGGCAAGCCAGCAGATACCGCCCCATGTGCCTTTAATGAAGAGGCTTGAAATAGCAGATTATGAAGCCGGAAGTGATCCAGGAAACATCCGGTGGTACCCAAAGGGACGTCTAATCAAGTCCCTGATTGAGCGATATGTTACAGCTAAAACAACGGAATATGGCGCCATGGAGGTTGAAACTCCGGTTATGTACGATTTTCACCATCCAAGCCTAGCGGATTACCTAAACCGTTTTCCAGCAAGACAATACATCATAAGGACTGAAGATAAGGAGCTGTTCCTGAGGTTTGCCGCTTGCTTCGGCCAGTTTCTAATGATTCATGACGCCCAGCTTTCGTATAGACACATGCCCTTAAAGGTTTACGAGTTAACCCGCTATAGCTTTAGAAGGGAAAAAAGCGGTGAAGTCGTAGGTCTTAAGCGTTTACGGGCATTTACAATGCCAGACTGCCACGCCTTCTGCGTTGATCTCGAACAGGCCAAAGAGGAGTTTATAAAAAGGCTGAAGCTTTGCATGGAAGTCTTAGAGAGTATAGGCCTCTCAAAAGATGACTACGAAATGGCAATTCGTTTCACAAAGGACTTTTACGAGGAAAACAAGCCTTTCATAACCAGCTTAGTTGAAATGTTTGGCAAACCGGTCCTGGTTGAAATGTGGAAAGAAGCCTTCTTTTATTTCAGGCTTAAGTGGGAATTCAATTTTATAGACAATCAGGACAAGGCTGCAGCTCTTTCAACAGATCAGATGGACGTTGAAAACGCAAGAAGGTATAATATAACCTACGTGGATGAGAACGGTGAAAAGCGTTATCCTCTTATTTTGCACTGTTCTCCCAGCGGGGCTGTGGAAAGGTGTATTTACGCCCTCCTGGAAAAGGCTTACAGAGAACAGCAGATGGGAAAACCGCCCATGTTTCCAGTATGGCTTTCCCCGACCCAAGTGCGGATAATCCCAATGTCCAACAGCTATCTTGACTATTCCGAGAAAATGGCTGAAATCATTGAAAAAAATCAGATACGCGTTGACATAGATGATAGGCCATTAACCTTGCCAAAAAGAATAAGAGAAGCTGAAATGGAGTGGATCCCATACATAATTGTTGTAGGACAGAAAGAAATTGAATCAGAGGTTCTGCCAGTAAGATATAGGAAAGCCAGGGAGATCCAAAAAATGAAACTTGAGGAGCTAATAAGCAAAATTAAAAGGGAAACAGATGGAAAACCATTCCTGCCCTTACCCCTGCCTAGGCACGTTTCCAAGAGGCCCCAATTTAGCGGTTGATTTTAAAAGCAAAACAAATATCAATTAAAATCTATCTTCTAGTTCTGCATGGAAAGTGGTTACATGGAACAGGAGCCCCTTGTCTATATAGATGGCGAATACTATCCAAAATCTCAAGCCAAAATATCCGTTTTCGATCATGGCTTTCTATATGGCGACGGTGTCTTTGAAGGAATCCGAGCCTACAAAGGAGTTGTCTTCAAGCTGAGAGAACACGTTGACAGGCTCTATAATTCAGCTAAAGTCCTAATGTTAAATATTCCCCTAACCAAAGAGGAGATGATAAACACTGTTTTGGAAACGCTTCGGAAGAACAAGCTTCAAGACGCTTATATACGCCTTATAGTAACCAGAGGCGTCGGAGACTTAGGCCTCGATCCTAGAAAATGTCAAAAACCTACAGTAATTATAATTGCCGATTACATAAAACTGTATTCAAAAGAGGCGAAGGAAAAAGGGATAAAAGTTCTCATAGTCTGGGTTAGAAGAAACCCAGTGGACACAACGCCCCATCAAGTTAAATCTTTGAACTATCTGAATAGCGTGCTTGGGAAAATTGAGGCAAACATCGCAGGCTTTGATGAGGCTATTTGCCTAGACAAGAACGGCTATGTCAGTGAGGGGGTCGGCGAGAACCTATTCATAGTTAAGGATGGAAAGCTTATAACGCCGCCCACCTATGCAGGTCTCCTCGTAGGCATAACTCGAGAAGTTACGATAAAATTGGCTGAAAGACTAGGATATACGGTTATTGAGAGAAACATAACGCCCACTGATCTTTTCACAGCTGATGAAGCCTTCCTCACGGGCACAGCTGCGGAGATAACTCCAATAGCTGAAGTCAATGGAAGAATCATTGGAAGGGGCGAGCTAGGCCCCATAACCCGCCACTTAATGACCGAATTTGAAAAGCTGCTGGGTGACCCCCGAGAGGGAGTTCCCATATACCCTTAATCCACAAATCAACTTTGCAATGCAGGTTAAACATCTTATTTTTTCTTCTTTAGCCAAAAACATTTAATTTAGCTTTTTCTGATCAGAAACAGGGGTTAGTCTTGGAAACTCTTTTGTTGACGGATGAAGAGGTGAATAGTCTCCTTTCTATGGGCGAGGTTATAAATGCTGTTGAGCGAGCTTTTATGGAGAAAAGCCTTGGGAGAGCACAAATGCCAAGCAAAGTTTACCTCTTCTATCATAAATACTCAGGCGATTTGAGGGTTATGCCCTCATACCTTGAAAAGGACGACATTTCAGCAGTAA
>CAZAPQ010000112.1:0-6177 GCA_964487415.1 uncultured Candidatus Bathyarchaeia archaeon
TAGCTAGCCACCATCCACGTTACACCGCTGACTATGAGGAGGATTCCAAGGTTAAGGAGTAATGTCCCCCAGTATCCAGCTGAAACCTCCCTAATCGTCATAGCGTTCACCACAGCTAAAATGAACACCAGCACAGTATTACCTATATGAACTATGTGCATAGGTATAGCATTAAATCCGAAATATGGCAGGGTAACCAGGTACTGGGACATGAATCCAACGAGCACTTCAGTAACTACCAGCAGCAACACTGTGAGAGGTTGAATGACCATGACTATCATCTGGAAACCATTTGTAACCACGTTCCGGGCTTTTCTGAACTCGATAATCTTGACTGCCCTGTTACCAAGTGAATTGCCAACTTCAAGCGGGTTAGCTCCTCTAGCCACAGCATCCAAGAATATTTTATTGCAAATATGCACCAAGTATGATGCGGTTTCTGAAGAGAAGTTCTCCATGGTTTGGGCGTTTCCTATTCCAAGTCTGAGGCGGTTCCAGGCGTTTTTAACAAGGACCTTCAACGGTCCAAGCTCCAAGTCGAGAATGTAGGAAAGAGCTGCTTTCAGATCCAGCGTGGATGCCATGTTTTCACCTATCGCCTTCAGAAAGGCAGGATATTCCCTGTCAATTCTATTGACATATCTCTCAAGCATGTATCCGAAAAGCCCAGGTAAAATAACGCCTAAACCCAAAAATATGAAGACAATAGGCGCCTCTGCAGATAAATAAAACATTACGGCTGCAGCTACAGAGAGAGGCACAACGGAGAAGAAAGTTAGCCTCATCAAAGTGTATGATTTAGGCGGATACCTTCCAATATATATTATGTCCTCCTTAGGGGAGGCCGCCCTAAATAGGAAGTAAAGCGTGATTATGGAGAAGGCTGAAATGAAATAGCCGAAAACTATAATGTTTGGGTCCACCATAAACATGGCCATTATGGCAATTGTCATTATAAGAAATACGGTTACGCTTTGGAATGAGGCGAAAATGCCCCCTAAGGTTTTAAGAGCCTCAATAGATCGTGTGTAATAGCCAGAGTACTCCTCAATAAGCATTGACGACTCAATCTCAAGGTAGCCTCTAGGCTTAACGCTTGAGAGAACACTGGTAAGTCTGATAAGTATGTCTTTAAGCGGAGGCCTTAAACTTTCAGCCACATGGGCTGTTGCCTTCGTGAAACCATATCCGAAATTTTTAGCTAAGATGAAAATCTTCTCAAACACTTTACTGTAAAAGCCATATTCCTTGCTCTCAGCTATGGTTCGCACTAGATCATCAGGGGAGGTTTCACCCATGGATAGGTTATACATGTGGAATATGGCTGTGGTGAGGGCTAAATCCACCTTTTTAGGACCAGTCTTACGCGAAACATGCCCTGCAACAAGGGATACCCCAAACCCAACTCCAGAGACAAGTATAGCCTCTATGAATTTTCCAAAAATTAGGTAGTAAGCTGCAAAAACAGCTGAGGGTATAAACAGCAGGACTTGAGTCTTAAACCTCTTTTGATTAGCGTTTTTCACTCCCAAGGAGCTTTCCCTTCCTTAATCTTCTCATGAACAGCCCAGACACCTTTATCTCGAACAGCTATAGTGGTTCTCCATAGGTCACCATAGGATGGATATTTCTCGGAGAGAAACCTCAGAATATCAGCCCGAGCCATCATCTCATCATAGAGATCTTTAAGGCGATCTCGCCCCCACCCCCTGAAGGTCAGCACTTTAGTTTCCAGGTGAAAACTGGATCCTGTGAATCGTATCTTGTCCTGGTCAAAGTCGTAAAGGAAAACAGGCAGATAATTCAGCCTTTCCTCGTCAGGTTCGTAACCTATAATCTCATTGACTGATGTAACCCGCCTTATGAAGCGTTTACCCCGCTCCATCCTCGCCTGGAAAATCGCCAAGTTTAACCCGTCTATGTGGGATTTAGGCACATTAATCGGGTAAGATGTTAGCCTCTGAAAGAGCTGACCTAAATTTCCCGCGTGAATAGTGGATATCACCGGGTGTCCCGTTTCAATGGCTTGAAAAGCAATGCGACCCTCCTCGCCCCTGATTTCCCCAACTATGATGTAGTCTGGTCTCTGCCTCAACGCCGCCTTCAAAAGATCAAACATGGTTACCGGTGAGCCGGTATGCAACCTTGTCACCTCCCTAACCCAGTTTTTGTGGAAGAGATTTATCTCGGGAGTCTCTTCGATGCTTACGATTTTGGCGTCAGAACTTATGAAGGCCATTAAAGCGTTCAGGGTTGTAGTCTTGCCTGATGCTGTCTCACCACATACCATTGCTGATATTCCCACATCAAAGAGCATCCATAGATATGCGCCCAATTCAGGAGAAAGCGTGTTCCAGCGGATCAACTGTGGAACCGAAATGGGCTCTTTAGGAAACTTTCTTATGGTGAAGTTGCTTCCGCGAAGGCTAATGTCCTCTCCGAAAACTATGTTGAATCTAGATCCATCGGGCAAGTGTATATCTATTATCGGGTTTGTATAGCTTAGAACCTTACCGTACCTTTCGGCTATGTTCCTGAGAACCCTGTTAATCTCTTCCTTGGAAACGTACGTGTTGCTTTCCAGATAGCCAAACATTTTATGATAAACAAAGATTCTGCCCTCGCCAGGAATACTTATGTCCTCAAGCCAAGGGTCATACAGGAATGCATCTATAAAACCATGACCAACCTTCTCCCTCAGAAAATGATAGAGCAAAGAAGTTTTATCCACATCTTCGGGGATTTTTACAAGTTTCTTGCGTATTGCCTTCCAGAATAACGACGCTAAAATTCTGTCCCGCTCCCCCTTGTAATCCTTATTATCTATAAGCCTAGCAACTGCTGCTTCAACCTCGTCCAGAATGTTTCTAGGAGGCTTTCCAGGTTCTATAATGTTATATCGGCCTATCTCGCCTCCAGCATCAATGTGCACATAAATACCCATACCCAATGGGTACAGTATATTGGTGGATTTCTCTTCCAAGTCCGGGCTAACAACATACTTGGGTTTCTCTTGCAGCCCCTCAAGGTAAGCAGCTAAATAGGGATGCTCCTTCGAGGCCTCCTCAAGCGTTTTACAAATATCCCTTTTGAAGGGCCAAAAATCCTCCTCCCCTTCTTCCGCGTTTTCCCCCCTTCCTGGCAAGGAGATTTTAAATTTGGGTTTAATGGGCACCTTAAAATTATGGAGCGTAGCCACCCCTCCTAGATTTTCACACCTCCCAAGGGCATAACCCTAAGCCCCACATGGGGATTAATCTCAAGGGTTATGGCGCTTTTCCTCTCACCACTCACACCCCAAAGCTTGACAACCCTTAGAAGCTTAACATCCATCCCTGAAATGCTTGCGTTTTTAAGCACAAGATAAACTTCTGAGCTTGCCCTCAGCTTCATTATGGTCTCTTCGGAGAGAAATTCAGGATGAAAAGTTACAATAACAGATTTTTCATCTGAAACAAGATTCTTCATTCTTGTAACAAAGGTTAAAAACTCTGATGACGGCGTGTTAACCGTTAAAACACTTAGGCTGTCAATTATCACAGCATCATAAAATTCCTTTTTAAGCTCAAGAAAGTTCGATGTAACGCGGAGAAAGAAGGAGCTTAGAAAATCTGTCCATCGTCCCCCTTCAATGTGAAGGGGATAAATGTTAAGCCGCCTGGACAGGTAATAGTCCTCCACGTCAAGCCTAACGGATTTCATCATGGACAGATACTCTTTAACCGTTGTCTCGCTGGAAATAACGTAAACTCTCAAGCCTGCGTTCAGCATGGCTGAGGCTATCTGTTGGACGAATATGGTTTTTCCGGAGCCGTACTCCCCTTCAATGGAGATCAGGCTAGGATGGGGGATGCCTCCTCCGAGATCCCTGTCCAATTCTGGAATCCCTAAGCTTATAACTCTCATTGCCTAACAGCCTCCCCCCTTGCAACCACCCCGTAATGGGTGACGAAGGCCACTGAAACTAGTCCTTGCTCAGGAATTTCCGGGGCTCCATTGGGAATTTGAATTAAAATTTTTGCCTCTTCCCCAGGGTTTATGAAGGGATGATTATCAACGTTGAAGGTACAATTAGTTCCCGAAACACTAATTTCCAAAACGGCATAATCCTCAATGGGGTAAGATTGCCACCGTGTGCCATCTCCATATGAGAGGATCACGGTGTTCCAGTTGAATCCATCCTGACTTCTAAGAATAATGGACTTGGAACCTAAGTTTTCCACAGTTAGGTTGCATGAAGTAGCGTTAACGGAAACCACTGTTAACCGTATTTTTACGTCAAGCTTTTCCCTTTCGAAACGTGCATATTCTCGGGTTGCATAAACTGCCTCCCGTACTCCCTGAAAAACTGTGATTAAAATGGATGTTGTTAGGGCAAATAGGACAATTATAACGATTGAGGATGTTATGGTGACAGAGAAACCCACTTACCCTCACCTCTAGGCTGGAGGCGCTGAAAATAGGTAGCTGCTCCCTACACCCTTAAAGGGCACAATTTTAGCCTCAAAAACAACGCCGGAAATACCGTTTATAGGATATGCCCTTATAGTGGCTGTTTCCCGGGGCTCCCAAACGCCGTTGCTATTGGCGTCTGTCAAAGTAAAATGTCCACTACTAGGCGTGAAGTTATATGTGAAAAGCTGGGCTTTTCCATATTCGCCAACATAAACATCTAAGAATGTATAATCGCTGATGGGGAGATTTCCAACATTTTTTGCATATATCACAAAGTAGGGATTTTCTGATGTGTCAACTGTTGCATAGACTATTTCTAATCGCAAGTTAACCATTCCCCTGTAATCATTTATGTTATGGGCAAGCTCGTTATGAACAAGGTTTCCAGTATAGAAGGCGTATGCGGAGAACACGCTTGCCAGGCAGATGGAGGATATGACCATGATTATGTGGGATAGGGTTACTGAATAGCCCATTATTCAACCCTTTTAGCGAGGTTAACTTCTTTCAGAAGCTTTTCAACAACGGAGACAAGCGCCCTCAAATCCTCAACCCCCAATTGCCTCCCAGAGATTATTGAGGCTTCATACATGTTTAGTAGAAACATGCCTTTCGTAAACCCCCTAGATCTAACCTTCTCAGCAGCAACGGCCAAAGAGCGAATTTGCTCACTAATACCCTCAGGCAGAAAACCTAAAAGCTCATAGGATCTTGCCATCTGACCCACATCATCAGGGGTTAATCCAGCATCTAACAAGAACCAAACCCAATCCAAATAAGATGCGCCGGAGGGCTTTAGGCTGGGCTTCGCCGATTTCTGCTCCTCTGTTACATGTGATGGTTCAGTTGGAGGTTTAACGGTTTCAACAGCAGCTATTTCAGAAACTGGCGTTTTCGTCTCGGCTTCTCTCTTCTCGACTCTAGGTTTCTCCAAAATAACGGGCTTGACCTCAGTGGAGAGCTTGCCGCTAAGTTTTTTTAAATCCTCCTCGCTTGATATAACCCTCAAAATGTTAAAAGGATTCTCAATTTCACTTACCGCTGATCGAATATCCACAATGGATTTCTTAAGCTCAGCTATCGCCGTTTTTAATTCTTGGGACATCCTATCAACATCAGATTTTATCCTTTCAATTTCCTTCCTCTCGAGGGATTGTTCAGCCTCTTTAACTGTATCTTCGCTACTTTTTTCTTTGCCCTCTTCCTTGTTTGACATTTAAATCATCCCGGTTAGAATTATTCGTTATTCGGTATATGGATTCAAAGTTTGCATTTAAATTATGTGAAGCCGAAATCAGTATTTGTAAAAATTGCAATTTAGATTCTAAATTATATAATATTTACAATTCCGAATCGGAATAAAAAAATATCATATCCAAAGCTCAGATGCACCATCTAACTGTGTCAGGGGAATCTTTGGAGCTTTAAGTAAAAGGATTAAATTAAAAAATTAAGTAGGCCTGATTAGCCTGTCGTATTGCATTTCTATCTTGGCTTGCATATGATTTCTCTTATTTTTCGCCTTTTCTCTTTCATTCCAAATATTGTTTCAAGCTGAAGGAAATCTCTGCTTTTGATGGTCTCCATAACTATGGCTGTGTCCAGTCCTCCGCCTTTCTCGTAGCCAAGCATTCCTGTCCCAGCTGCAGCTATAACCTCTTCGCCTGGCTGGATATAGCCCAAGTCCGTTGCTATCAGAACTATTTCGACACACACTTTGAT
>CAZAPQ010000113.1:0-3813 GCA_964487415.1 uncultured Candidatus Bathyarchaeia archaeon
TTGGAATCTAATGAAAACATAAACTTCATTATTCGCAACATAATAGCTGCCTATTTAAACGGCTACTCGTACATTAAGTTAGTTTCTAAAAATTTCTTCACAGTAAATCAGCAAAAAGCCATACGCAAGATAGCTCAGATGCTTTATTTGCGGGTCCTTGAAGCTGATACAAAAGAAATTCATATGGCAACTCTAATAGACGAGTCTAAAGCCTCCATTGAAACTGGGGTAAACAGAATTTATAAAATATCCAGCTCCATGTGCCGCGACGTATTTACAGCTCTACGAAATCAGGATTCCTCCCTTGCAAAGTCGGTTTACATGCTAGACGACGAAGTTGACCATTTCGCATTCTTTTTGTTGAGGTTGCTGCGTAAAGCAAGCGTTGACCCTGTTTTAGCCAATCAGCTTGCCTTAAAGCCTATTGACTGCCTAGACTATCAAACCCTTGTTCACAGGATAGAACAAGTTGCTGATCAGTCCGCCAGCATAGCCCGACACTTAATAATGATAGAGGGCAGAGGAAAGAGCTTTTCGAAACCTCTTTTAGAAAAAATGTACACGGCTGGAGTTGACGCTTTGAATTTTTACGATAAAGCTGTAAATGCTTTGCTGTCAAATGATGTAAAAGGTTCTGTTGAAATTATTGAAGGTAAAGCTAAAATTGAGAAGCTGGATCAAGAAATAGCTTCTCTAACATTTTCAGAAGAAAAAGATACAGAGGTTATTTGTGCTTCTTGTTCAATACGCGATAGTATAATGCGCATGGCAGATTATGCTGTGGATATTGCAGAGATTACTATTAACCGCTCTTTAAAGCCTATTTCCTAGCATCAGCCTATTTTTTCTTTTCTTTGGGAGGATAACTCACGGTCACTGCAAGTTTGGCGGCTGATAATTCGCCTTTTAATATTTTCCTTGCAAGTTCCATTGCATAGTTATAGCTGTAAACTGTGCCTTTACCGTTTCTTCTGGCTTCTCTCAAAATTTCCTGTTCAAGTTTATACTTCAGTCTGCCAATGGTTATTGGTCCTATACCGAAAATCCCTGGCATGAATTCCCTCATGTTGTCGTCGAGCTTCATTCCTTCCACGCCTAGAGGCGGAACAGCGTTAACGTCGGCTATAACTTTGACAAATCTCGATTCACTTAACATTTCTTTTGTGATAATTCGGACACCAGCCATCGCTGCGCAAAGGATAACATCAGCGTTTTTTACGATTTCGGCTTTTTTGGCATCTGTGGGCGCAAAAACGCCTTCGACGTCCACACCATATCTTTCACGGAGCAGATTAGCCAATTTCGCCATGTATTCCTCGCCATCCTTCCTATCTGGATTTGGGCTTACAATCATGACTTGGCATCCAAGTTTCGCTAAAAGAATTGCTGCCACTCTTCCAACAGCGCCCGTGCCGAAGACTGCAACCTTCTTGTCCTTTAGATTTCCAAGTTTTGCTTTCTCTATGGCGTCCTCAACCTTTGCAACCATGGCGGTGGCCGTTGTGTAAGAGCCAGCAGGGTCAATTATTACGTTTGTTTGGAATGGTGGAAACATGGATTCTCGGACAACCTTTAAGACATCCTCAGCCTTTTCCATGTTCTTTCCGCCGATAAAAAAGCATGTACGTTTGACCCCTTTAGGATCCCTTGAAAAAATGGCATCCTGAACTATCTTTTTTGCTTCTTCCGGAGTTACATTTTCGTAGGGAACAACTACGTTGTATCCCGCATCATAGGCCATGCAAATGTCAAAGGGGCTGGCTCTTTTATCGGTGTCTAGGAAGAAAAGAATGTACGGTGCCTCTTCAGACGTTGTTTTAATAACTGGCTTAACTTGAATTTGCATGGATCTAAGAAGTTCTTCAATGTCTGATGATGCCGCCTTTTCCTCCTTTGTATAAATTAGCTTCATTGATGGGTGAACGGTTTCCGTATCTACATCAACGGATTCCAATAATTTTTTCACTCCAGTTACATGCTCAGGACTTGATATGTGCAAGCATATTATTTTTTCTTTTTCCAATTTTCTGGCATTTTCAAGGATGCCCATAACAATCCAGCTTTCTCTAACTGAAAACTTTACTTCCTTCTCCACCTCTTCAATTTCCTGTTGCAGGCATTGCCCATAGGCTATCAGGTACTCTTTTTCTATGTTGTTTTCGCTAGGAAGCTCCTCTAGAGCTTTGAGTATGCGGTCTCTCAGCTGCTTTTTCTCTTCTAGAAGGGAAACCACATAGCCTTTCGCGTTTTCATCGATGTCCACCGCATAAAGTGGAATGTTTCTTTTCGCAGCTATTTTGGCAATCTCGTTGTCTTCGCTGAATTCCTTGAGGGAACGATTTCCTCTTTCTTCTGTAATAAAGTCTGGTCTTACCTCGTCTAATAATTTCTCTAAGAAATTGCAGAAGGCAATGGATGGCTTAAACCTTGATGCCAATATATTCCTTGGAACATGGTTGTTTACCGGCTCTACAACCCAAAAGGGCTCGCTATATTCCTTCTCAACTATTATTACCCTTAAATTCTTTCCTTCTAATGGAGTAATTTCAAGCGCTTTCAACTTTTTCACCTTGGGATTAAAAAGGAGTTTTGTCTTATATATACCTAGTCGAAATGTTACATATATAAGTTAATACTGTATATACCAGAATTATCCACTAGAATATATTTTCATCGCCTCTAAGGCTTAAATTCACCCTGATGCATCGTCTCATCAAATCCAAGAGGCATCATCAATTTTTCCTTAACCTTTAACCGTCCATCTTTGGAATGCGGCTTCCTAACCAGGGTGTCAGAATACTTCTCGATTTCTCTCGCTTCTTCTGCAAGTTTGGCGGCTATTTGTACAATTTCATGGGCACATACAACGAGCGGTATATATTTCTCCTTTTCCTTTTCCATAAAGCAGGCCTTTGTATTTATTTCTGCAACCTTTTTTGTCAACTCGTAGGCGGCCATAGCCTTAGCCCTAGCATAAGGGTTCCTAAAGTCTGAGCGATCCCGTATAGTATCGGTGTCTATAACCAGCCTGGGAAACTGGGGGATTAATTCTTCCTTGATGGAGTATATTATTTTGTCAATTTCCTGGTGTATTATTCGAAAAACTCCTGTTATGGCAAGCACTTTAATCACGTTTGCATTAAAAATTGCCATTTCCAAGGGGTCTAGAAACTCCTTTCTAGCACCTATCAGCGGATCACCCATAATGATGATATAGCCGAAACCTGCCTTTTCAAATTCTTCTATTACCCGTTTTCCAGGGGCGTCGGAGATGAATATGGCTGGCATCTTCCTTTCTAATAGTATCTCCCTTGCTCTTGTGGGTCCCCTAACTGCAGGGTTCGGCGAAATAAAAACTATGAAGTCGGGTTTAAATTCAAAAATCTTCGGCAGGGCCTCCTCCACCTCTTCGACCAGCATCTTGGCTCCAGTGGTTATACATCTGACAGTTATGTCCTCCCTATCAGCCAACTCGTCAAGAAGCAATTCCAAAAGGGGGGCAGTGCCAATGTTGCCGCATTTAAATATTCCAACTCTAACGTTTTTCAATGAGACACCTACGCTTGGCTTAAAGTAATTTATAGTTTAAATGTCTGTATGTTTATAAGTTTTCAGCGCTTATTAACCCCATTCTCGCTATTTTTTGGGAAAGGCTTTTAACCTTTCAGCTATAAAAAACGTTTAGGGTTAACCATGTTTAATAAAAAGGCTATAGGGAAAGTGGCGGCAATAATTATTGCTGTGGTTTTGATTGCAGCAATAATCGCTGGCATATACTACTTCTACCTTATGCCAAAGGGAGGCCCTATAAAG
>CAZAPQ010000114.1:0-6740 GCA_964487415.1 uncultured Candidatus Bathyarchaeia archaeon
AGGATCTGGAATCACAATATAGCCCCTCTTCTTCAGCCGTATAGCCCTCTGCAAATCTCGCACCCGAATTTCCCCGCCTATGGCCTTCGCCCCTTGACCCCATTTCCGCTCAATGCAGTTCACTTCAAGCTTTGAAATGGCGTAAACATCTACGCCCAGTCTTTGATCCTCAACGTTCGTCTGCACTATTATGTCGCCGTACTTTCCATCCCAGAATTTCCTGAATGTATTAATTCTACGCTCCAATTCTTTTGAATAGGTAACTTTTCCATTGGTTATCTGCGATTCAGGATCGACACCGCAGACATTCTCGCCAACGATTATGCCGATTCCGGAAATGGCAGCTCCGATGGCAAGACCATCCCAGTTTAGCCTTGCCACATCCGTTGAGCCATAAGCACCAATAAGGACCGGCAGTTTTAATGGTATGCCGCCGACTATGGTTTCCGTTGAAACTGCAGGAAAAATGGCCTTGTCGGGATCGGGCTCGACTCCCTCGGCTCCACGAAGGGCTGCATGAATGTTAAAATGGGACCAGTCGAGGCCAAAATCCTTTAAGGCGCCTGCAGTACTGTAACCGAAGTACTTTGGAATTGGATATATAGCCTCCCTACCGCGAAACGCTGCAAGACTTATTTGGCATAAAACTGGACAATCGTAGAGGCATATGGGACACATGCCGCTTATGCTACTGGTGTCCTTAACCCTTGTCATGGTGCCCGTCGTAGATTTTCCATCCAAATATGAAGAATTTTGAAGCACTCTTTCCGTCAAACTTTCATCCCCCTAAAGAAATAGGTTACTCAATTCCTAGCTTATAACATATAAGTTTTTCGACAGATCTAAAACTGTCAACATTAACTATATCCTCAAAATCTATTAGACACTCTGCTGCTTTAATTTAGATTGGAATCTTAGCCTCGCTGACAGCCGAAAGGGCGTTGGTGCCCCTATAAAGGCCACTTATCGTTAATTCTTATAGGCACTCTAAGTATTGGTGAATTAGGTTGACTCTGCCCGCATATCCTAAATTCTTTGTTAAACCTCTTTCGTCAAGAATCCTCAAATGATATCTAATGATTCGCTCATTAAGGTTATATCCCACTTCCCTCAGCATCTTTGCAATAACCCTAGAACCACATGACTGCTGCCTCGCTAAGAACCTCCAAACTTCAATCAACTATCATGCCTAAATTATCCTGTCTAATTCTTGACGGAGCAGTAGGGAGTAAACATGCTTGTAGCGATGGCGCAACATTTGAATATAAATTATGCTATAAAATGGGCCGTAAATCGAGGAAGGTCTTCATCCTTGAGAGTTGCCATTTCGTGGAGCGGTGGCAAAGACTCCTGCTTGGCATACTTGAAAGCTGTTCAGCTGGGCTTTAGTATAAGCTGCCTCGTCACGTTCCTATGGGAAAAGCCGTCCCTTGCACATCCCCTGAGCATAATTGAGCTTCAAGCAAAAGCAAGCGGAACAAGGCTTTATAAGGCTAGGGTGAGAGAGCCCTACTTCGAACAGTATAGACAAGCAATACGAGATCTAGTAAAGGAGAACAACATAGAAGCCATAATAGTCGGCGATATTGCACCTTTAGACGCTTTCCATGGAAACTGGATGGAAAATGTTTGTCAAGGACTAGGAATACGTGTTCTAAAGCCTCTCTGGGAGATAGAAAGGCGCAAACTGCTTGAAGATCTCATATCCAGCCATTGTAAGGTTGTCTTTTCCTGCGTTAAGAAGCCATGGTTCAGCGAGAGTTGGGTGGGCCGTGAGTTAGACTGGGAAAGCTTAGGCGAGCTGGAAAAATTAAGCCGGGAATATGGAATAGATTTATCCGGAGAAAACGGCGAATATCACACATTGGTGTTGGATGCTCCATTTTTTAAGGAAACCATTAAAATCTCCAGGTATAGCATAGATAGTCACAATGGAAGCTTTTACATGAGGGTGGAGGAAGTTTTTCTAGAGCCTAAAAGTAGTTAAGGGGTGGAAGTTTGAACAATAATGAAATATGCATTCAAGTAAAAGCATTGGTAGAAAGGATTGCGCATCGAAACCTTGCTGAAGGCATCCTCCTTTCAGGAGGCCTAGACACAAGCATCCTTGCAGCAGTAGCCTCAAAATACATTCGTTTAAAGGCTTTTACATGCGCTTTTCAAGGGGCCACAGCGCCGGACATTGAGCACGCAATGCTTATGGCTAACAGATTCAGAATAAGCCATTACATCCACTTTTTCGACGAGGAAGAATTGTACGAGGCTGCAAGGTTTGTCATTAAAACTCTGCGAGTGTTTGATCCGATGGAGGTTAGAAACAGCTCCACAATCTACATTGGACTGAAGTTTGCAAAGGACAATGGTGCCAAGAGCATTATGACCGGAGATGCCCTTGACGAGCTTATGGCTGGATACCCTTGGCTCTTTAAATATGGAGAAGGAGAGTTGGAAGTTGAGCTTAGGAAGATATGGAAATCAATGACTTTCTCGTCGATTCCCATAGGGAAGGCCGTGGGAGTTGAGGTTAAGGTGCCATACCTTGATCCTGAATTCATGGAATTTGCCATGAAGCTTGATTTACGGTATAAGATCCGAGAGGAAAATGGCCAAAAATGGGGTAAATGGATAATGCGCAAAGCTTTCGAAGACATGTTACCAGAAAAAATAGTGTGGAGAAGGAAGGATCCGATTGAGGTTGGCTCGGGAACAACGATTCTGCCAAACTATTTTAAATCTAAAATCAGCGACGAAGAGTTCGAAAGTAAGCGGCGGAAATATCTTAAAGAAGACGGGGTGACGCTAAGGGATAAAGAACAGCTGTTCTATTATGAGATATATAGAGCCGAAATAGGTGTTCCGGGGTCGAAGAAGCCCAGCGGCAAAAAATGCCCACAATGCAACTCTGAAGTTCCTGAAAACACAAATTTCTGCAGAACCTGTGGAGCATATCCTATTTAAACCAGTGTTTAAAACATAAACCACAAAAGCCCAGAACAGGAGAGGTAAAAAGGAATATGGGTTGTGGATATTCTATAATTCCACCCATTGACTGCCATAAAGTGGAGAAGAGAATATGCAGCTTCATCAAGGATACCGTTAAAAGCGCTGGTGCTAGGGGTGCAGTTATAGGACTCAGCGGCGGTTTAGACTCCTCTGTGACCGCCTACTTGCTCGCAAGGTCTATAGGACCTGGGAACGTCAAGGCCCTCATAATGCCAGATTCTAGAATAACTCCCAAAAGCGACACGAAGGATGCCTGGACTGTAGCAGAAGAGTTAGATATCGAGTCCCGAGAGGTAGACATCGCAACCATATGCGACTCTATAATAAAAAGCCATCCATATGGATCGGAGAGCCACCTCACCGCTGCTGGCAACGTTAGGGCAAGGGTTAGAATGATCCTACTTTACTATGCAGCAAACACGATGAATATGCTTGTATGCGGGACAAGTGACAAATCCGAGATTATGATAGGATATTTCACTAAATATGGTGATGGAGGAGCAGACTTCCTACCAATCGGCGACCTGTACAAAACAGATGTTAGGCGCCTGGCCCGTCACCTAGGCGTGCCGGAAAAGATAGCGTCAAAGCCAAGCAGCCCCAGGTTATGGCCTGGACAAACAGCAGAGGGGGAGCTAGGCCTAAGCTATGAAATCATAGATTGCATACTTTACCTTGTATATGAAAGAAACCTAAGTGCTGAGGAAGCAGCCGTTAAACTAAACCTAAAAACAGAGACCGCGAATGCCATAATAAGAAGGGTTGAAGGTTCAAAGCATAAAAGGAGCGCTCCTCCCTTTCCAGCAGTATCATATCTCAGAGTTGCGAGCGACAGTTTATCAAGTTAGCCAAGTAAAGGAAAACGACATAAACATTAGACTTTTGAAGGAAATAACTTGCATGTCCATAAAAATTTCTGGGAGAATAGTTGAAGGGAAATTTAAGGCTAGACTTACTCGTTTTTCAGCATGTGTACAACTTGACGAAAAAACGGAGGTATGTTTTCTTCCAAACCCTGGAAGATTGGAAGAGCTTCTGGTTCCAGGTGTCACCGTTATAGTAAAAGAAATGGTAAAGAGTGGAAGGAAGACAAGCTATGACCTGATAGGAGTATGCCACAGCGGCCAAATTGTTTCTATAGATTCGCGTCTCCCAAACAGGCTTGTATTTGAAGCCCTTAGGAATGGAAAAATTCCCGAGTTCGTCGGATACTCGATCATCAGAAGGGAACCGGTTTATAACCATACACGTTTTGATTTTCTCCTCGCTGAAAATGACATAAAATGTTTTCTTGAGGTAAAGTCTTGCACTCTTGTAAGGAACGGGGTTGCAATGTTTCCAGATGCACCGACAAAGAGGGGAACCAAACATATGATCGAGTTGATTAAAGCGAAAGGTGAAGGGTACAGGGCCTCCGTGCTTTTCATTATACAGAGGGCTGATGCCAAAATCTTTATGCCAAACGATAAGATGGACCCTGCCTTCGGCACAGCCCTTAGGCATGCATTAAAAAGGGGAGTTGAAGTCTATGCATACTCTTCAAGGTTCTTCGGAAACATGTTGATGTTGGGGGAAAAGATCAATGTTGTCTTATGAAGTATCTCAGCAAAAATGCATATTCAAGATTAATCCTTTTTTGGGCGGAAAGGAAATTATAAAAACCAGAAATTTAATATGAGTATTAAAAGTTTGGGGATTAATGCTATGTCTAAAAGCGTCTCAAGAAAGTTTGTTGCTGTGGATCCAAGTAAGTGCACCGGATGCAGCCTATGTGAATATGTATGTGTCCTTGAAAAGAATGAAGCTGTTCTGAATCCATTAAGGTCCAGGATAAGGGTTGTACGTCTCACTCCAGCCTTCAATGTTGCTATGGCTTGTAGGTTCTGCGATGACGCTCCATGCGTAAAAGCATGCCCAAGGGAGGCCTTAACCCAGTCTGAGGAGAGAGGCGTAATCATGGTAAATGAGGCGAAGTGTGATGGCTGCGGATGGTGTGTTCCAGCATGCCCCTATGGTGGAATAGCAGTGCATCCGGACAAGAATTCAGTCCTAGTTTGCGACTTATGTGACGGAGAGCCTAAATGTGTTGAATTCTGCCCGGAAGAAGCCTTGGAACTCGTAACTGGAAACGAAGAGGCTAATAAGAAGTGGATGGCCGCCATTGAGAAACTATCGGCTGAGATAGAGAGGCTTAGCAAGCTGGCGAAAGGACAAGAACTTGATATTTTGCTTACGGAAGCTGAAAAAAGGGCGAAGAGACTTTCAGAAAAACTTGAAGCTCTTAATAAAAAGTGGGGCCACAAGTTCAAAACATAAATATCAGAGGCTTCATCAAAGCATAAGTAAATCTCACGATTTATCCAGAAAACCCTACTTAAACTTTACATACTGTTTTTGCAAGGTAAGTATTATCTTCTAGCATTTTTAAGGCAACCATGCAGGATAGGCGTGGGGATAGAACTAGAAGGTCCAAAGAAGGAACATCAATAATTTTGTCCCTTTTCTAAATATGCGATTTTGTTGACTGGTTTATTGAAGTTGCTTTTGAGTTCGTTTAAACGGTTTCTGTTTATTGCGGCAAGAATAACGGTACTAGGTCCAGCCGACTTTTTAACGTCTACTTTAAGGTTTGGGTTGAGCCTAAAGGAAGTGTTAGATTCCTTTGCGAGAACGTTCACCTCATGGAGAATCCCCCTAGAACCCACAGGGATAACTGAATTAACGAAATCGAAGGACAAAAGTTTCATTAAATCCTCTAAATCGGCGATTAAGCCTTCCCGTTCGTTTTCTAAAACTTCTATTCCCACCGAGGGAATTCCTAAGCTCACTATTAAATCGCCATCCTTGGCTTTCCCTATCCGCAGCTTTTTTATGTCAGCTATTCCAATAACTGCTACGCCTATACCGGTCTGAATCGTATCAAAATTTTTTTCGGTGCTTACCACTACGCTTGAGCGGTCTAAACCTACCTTTCTAATCTCTGATAAGATACCCTCTATGATGCTTTCGCCCGTGGGTTTGGGCTCCACGCCTAATCCGCAAGTAACAATGATGGGCTTTGCGCCCACGGCCATGACTTCCATAAGGGCTGTTCTTACTGTGAATTTTCCGAGGATTTTTCCTTCAACCTTTATGATGTCTCCCCTTTTTGGGCCAATAGCACCGGAGGAGTCGCAGCCGACAACAAGAACCTTGCTTCGCGTTACGGGCCTAAGTAGGATGTCTCTAAAGTTTGGTGGAAGCCTATTACTTGATTTCATTCATCTTCCAATTTTGCCGGCTTTCCTCTTATTTAACTTAACTTAAGTTTCTTGAAAGCTTTATAGATTATGCCGGCGATTGCCGCGTTAACGGTGGATGCCACAAACAAGAACGGCGTTATAACTGGCAAAAAGCCCCACCCATAAACAGGGACCGCTAGTACACCTCCAATTGTGTTCAAAGCAACGCCACCTGCTAGACCTATAATAATACCGAAACGCCTGTTTAAGACTGCTGTTAAGACTCCAACTCCAGCCATTAACAAGCTAACAGCTAAATGTAAATGGCCAAGGGGAAACCCGGCTCTAAAGGCGGAAAGCAGATGTCCAATGGCGCAAACTGTAGCTCCGCCGCCAACGCCCCGCCAGAGAGCCATAAAATAACCTGGAAAAGAATCTAGGGCAATTGATCCCACCGGGCTTGGTATTGGAATCATCGCGCCTATCGCACTTAGTGCAGAAAAAATCGCAATCTCT